>DAOTAI010000470.1:0-3901 GCA_035593865.1 Acidobacteriota bacterium | reverse complement strand
CGCGGGATTGACGCCTCTCCCTTCGTTGCCGACGATGACCGCGCAAGGCGGCTCAAAACGAGCGTTGTAAAGGGGAGTCCCTCCGCTCGGAACGGCCGCCCAGATCGTGTAACCCCTCTGCCTGAGTTCATCAACACCGACGCCCTGCAGAAAAGGAACCGAGTAAAGGGTGGCAGCGGAGGCGCGCACAACCTTGGTGTTGAAGCAGGAAACTGATCCGGCGCTGGTCACAATGCTGAAGATACCAGTTGCCCCCGCCGTGCGAAGCAGCGTTCCCAAGTTGCCGGGATCCTGTATGCAATCCAGGTAAAACACCCACGGTTTTATGCTGTCCCAGTCCCAGTGGGGCTTTTTGACGAAACCGAGGGCCGATTGGGGAGAGGTCATTTGAGAAACTGCTTTAAGCAACTGGGGGGTCAGCTGAACCGCTTGGCGAACGCGCGGCAGGAGCGAAGGAAGACGCGTATCGGACGGGTCAGCAAAAAGGAGCAGTTCAATCTTCTGGCCGAGATCCGATAGATTTTTCCATCCCTCGACCGGCAGCCAGGGACAACCAGGTTCCTCAGGGTGCTCGGCGTAATTCACCCAAGTCTTGAACTTCGGGTTGCGGCGACTTTCGATGAAGGGAAAGCTGGGCACCGTGCGTGGTATTCTATCACGCGGAATGAGAGCCTCGCATGGGCCAAGTCCTGAATATCGATCCGCTTAAGCCGGATATCGCTGTACTGGAAACGGTTGCCGTCGTGCTGCGCGAGGGTGGAATTATCGTTTACCCGACTGACACTATTTACGGGCTCGGCTGTTCGATAAAGCAAGTCAACGCGATTGAACGGGTGTTTGAGGTCAAACGACGTCCCGCAAGAAAGGGGGCATTGGTCCTGGTCCCCAGACTCGATACCGTGACGAGGCTGTGTCCTGAGGTGCCAGACACGCTGTTCCGTCTGGCTTCTCGGTTCTGGCCCGGACCGGTTACTTTTCTGGTCCCGGCGCGCGCGGAGCTATCCCACTGGATAAAGGGAGAGCGCGGGCTGGTTGGAGTCAGAAATCCCGATTCGCAATATCTTCATCTCCTGATGGAGATGGTTGGGGCGCCACTCCTGTCGACCAGTGCGAACCTCTCTGGGGCGCAATCCAGTGGAAACACAGCGGAACTAAAGAAGATTTTTGCGCCTCAAGTCGACCTGTTTCTGGACGGCGGCGATGTCAGTGTTCCCACAGCTTCCACCGTGGTGGATTTGAGCGTCGAGCCACCCGTCGTGGTGCGCCCGGGTGTGTTGAATGACGATGTCCAGCAAGCGCTGACCAAGCTGTGAGACTGGACTAGACCCCCTCCTTATTCGCCGATGATTTTGACCAAAACCCGCTTTCGGCGACGGCCGTCGAACTCGGCATAGAAGATTTGTTCCCAAGGGCCGAGATCGAGTTTCCCTTCCGTGATCGCCACTACTACCTCGCGTCCCATGATCTGGCGCTTCAGATGAGCATCACCGTTGTCCTCACCCGTTCGGTTGTGGCGATAACGTGAGATCGGCTCGTGCGGAGCAAGCTGCTCGAGCCAGTCGTCATAATCCTGGATGAGCCCCGCTTCATCGTCGTTAATGTAGACGCTGGCGGTAATATGCATGGCGTTCACCAGGCAGAGTCCCTCCTGTACACCGCTCTTTCGAACCAGATCCTGCACCTGAGGAGTGATGTTTATGTACTCGCGACGTGACTTGGTGTTGAACCACAGATATTCTCGCAGTGATTTCATGAAGGCCTCCAAGACTATTCAAATACCGCGCTGCCGTAAGTAACAAATGATCCGCTTTGATCCATCACAGTGTGATCGTGCGATAAAAGCCTGCCTTTCTCGCCGTTGAGTAGATGCAGGAGCGTGTAAATCACCGGAAAGCCGCAGATTCGGCGTCGATCCTGCTCACCCGCGATATAGGAGTAGAACGCTTCGGGGTCTCCGGCCAGTATACACTCGAGCATTTCTCGGTCTTTGCGCAGCACTTCCTCGATAATCGCGGAGTTCGGGGTGAAGGAATCACCGTAGCGGGGGCCGATATGGGCGAAGTCGACGCTCGCGATGTAGCAGATGCGACGACCCGTTTCCTGTTCGAGCGTCCGAAAGGTTTTCACGAACTTTGTAAGCCATTCGCGATGAACAGCCGACGTCCCAGGCGCCACTTCCGCATACGAGAAGCTGCACAGGACAGGGAGCACGCGGGGCGGGGCAGCGCGGAACAGATGGTGGAGAAAGACCAGTTGGAATTCAATCGTATGTTCGTGACGGTGGGAGATGTCTTCAGCAAAGAGTGAATCCTGCAGGCGGCTGTGCAAAGCCTCGAGGAACTCGTGATCTGCTTCTGACACACCCAGCGGCGTCATAAAACTCTTGGGCGAAATCGAAAACATCTGGGGAAGCCCCATATGTCCCGTTCCCATAATGACAAACAAGTCGGGAGCGGAGCGTTCAGCCAGGGCACGGTAAGCGTGCGTGTAGATAGGGCCCCCGGACCGCAGATCGATGTGCGGGGCCAGGAGCGCCCGGACGGGCGGTCCCGAAGCGGCCCCTGGAGTGCCGGCGCCCTTGGCGTGCAGGTAAAACGAGGAAACCACCTCGAACAGATCGGTCGCATTCTCCGGGTAAGCGGACCCGGCATGGTGAGGAGGACGGACTTTAGCCGCCCGGTATTCGCCGACGAGTCGCGAGCTGTATTCCCGAAACGCCTCGCTGTCCAGAAAATGAACTTCATCGAGTCGGCGCAGAAGCTCGTTCAGCTCGTCCATGAAGACTATCCGTCCGAACCGCCGGGTCAGTTCGGCCTGGATGTCGCGAAGAGAGTGCTGACCATCAAACAAGGGCAGCACTCCGAAAAATTCAGGCGAAACCAGCAGCGTCTGATCGGAAATCTGGGCCGGGTCCCGAAGGATCACCACCGTTTTGCCGTGGTCCTGATAGGGATACGCTTCCAGAGGCCGGATGCGTGGATAGTCCATTGCTGACATCAGTTGTTCAAATTACCAAAGGGCAAGAATTGATGACAACCGGGATCGTGCTATCTGTGTTATTCGGGTGATCCGCGGGTTAGGGTCATCCCGCCGATAACGCGGATCGCACGGATAGCGCGGATACCGCTTCTTGTCCCGTGCTTTTTCTCTCGCCTTTTTGATGGAGACGGCTAAAATCACTCTGTGAGGAAACGGCACCCGCTCGAGCTGCAAGCTCAGGACCTTCGTTACAGTTGCGATCCCAAAACACTCGGATTCAAAAGCACCGATGAGCTTGAACCGCTAGATCAGGTTATCGGCCAGGACCGCGCTGTCCGTTCGATTGATTTCGGGCTGACAATTCGTTCTTTCGGTTACAACATCTATGCGGCCGGTGTACCTGGAACCGGAAAGAAATCTCTGATCAAATCGTTCGTCGATCGCATTGCCAAGGACCAGCCGGTCCCGCCGGATATTTTCTACGTCCACAATTTCTCCGATCCGGATCACCCTTGCGTGCTGAAAGCGTCTCCGGGAATTGGAGTGCAGTTCAAGAAAGACATGGAGGAAGTGATCCGCACTCTAAAGGTGGAATTACCGAAGGCTTTCCAGAGTGAGGAATACGAAAAGCGCAAGGCGGGCATTATCGAGGATTTTCAGAGAGAGCGTCAGGCGGCTATCGAGGCGGTCCAAGCGGAAGCTCGCAAGAACGACATGATCATCAAGGGAACCGACACGCAAGTGATGACGATTCCGTTGGTGAATGGCCAGGAAATCACGACGGAGGCTTTCGACCAGCTACCGCCTGAGCAGCAAGAGGATATACGGCAAAGACAGAAGAATATTTCCGCTTCCATTAACAACGCTTATCGCGAGATCCGTAATCTTCAGCAGGCCGCTCAGGAAAAGATCCGTGAGTTGG
>DAOTAI010000469.1:0-3924 GCA_035593865.1 Acidobacteriota bacterium | reverse complement strand
AAACTGTCAAGGATGTGTTCGGATAAAAGTGTCAAGGATGTCTTAGTTCGCACATTCGATGTTATATCCCTTCCCTGAAGGGGAAGAGCAAATCGCCGAGGTTGTGCCCCTTGCTGTTCCCCTTCAGGGAACCGGTTCAAACCAAATCGAATGCCCCAGGGTACCTGAAAAACGGTACCCTGGGCTATCTTGCCTTGTCCCTATCGAGACAAAAAACCAACCCGTATTTTAGCGCTTATGCCCCGAAGAGGTCGCGTAGCAAAGCCTTCGGCGTTGAAATCCTGAAGGGAGACTTTTGCAATTGGCTCTGGAAAATGGAAAATGCTTTTCTCCTTTTACCCCTTTATCCCGCTGCTTTTATCAGCTGGCTGCTTCGGCCTTGGCCTTGGCCTTTTTCTCGCCTTTGGCCGGCTTGCCAGGTCGGTACTCGCTACCCAGTAACTCGATGATGGCGGTCTCGGCGCCATCGCCTTTACGGACGCCGAGGCGTACGATTCGGCAGTAGCCGCCGTTTCGGTCGGCAAAGCGCGGCCCCAGATCGTCAAACAGCTTCTCGACAACCGCCCTTTTCCGCAATACCGCAAGCGCCTGCCGTCTGGCGTGCAGTGTCTCGCGCTTGGCCAGCGTTATGATCTTCTCGGCAAAGGGGCGCAGCTCCTTGGCTTTCGGAACCGTGGTCACAAGTCTTTCTTTATCGAAGAACTGGGTCGCCAGCGTTCTAAGAAGAGCTTTGCGATGGCTCGAGGTGCGGCCCAGTTTTCTCCCTGCTTTCTGATGTCGCATACGAATCCCCTAGGCTTCTATTTTCTCGCGGATCGGGCGCCCCTTCTCGTCCAGCTTCATGCCGAAAGACAGTCCCATCCCGTCAAGGATTTCCTTGATCTCGTTCAGTGACTTACGCCCGAAATTCTTGGTCTTCAGCATTTCGGCCTCGGTCCTGGTAACCAGTTCCCCGATCGTCTGGATGTTGGCGTTCTTCAGGCAATTGTAGGAGCGGACAGACAATTCCAGTTCTTCAACGGATCTGTTCAGATTCTCGTTAAGCGACTCGTAATCGCGGTCGTCCTCTCCCTCGAGCCGTTCGGGCTCCTCCTCGAAATCGATGAAGATCGCCATGTGGTCCTTAAGGATTTTGGCGGCCTGCGCCAACGCTTCCTCAGGCTTCAGACACCCGTTTGTCCAGATGTCCAGGTTAAGTCGATCGTAGTCGGTCGCGTGGCCAAGCCGAGCCGCTTCAACATAAAAGTTGACCTTCTTGACCGGCGAATGAGTTGAATCGATCGGAATGTAACCGATATCCAGATCCTCGTCGAAATTCTCGTCGGCGGGCACATATCCCCGTCCCATCTTGACCCGGATCTCGATCTTCAGGTTCGCTGTCTCGTTAACTGTGGCGATGTGAATGTTCGGGTCCAGGATCTCGACATCCGGGTCGGGTTTGATGTCGCCTGACTTCAAGTCCCCCGCCCCCGTCGACTCGAGATACAGGGTTTTCGGGTGGTCGACGTGCAGTTTCAACGGAATCTGCTTAAGATTCATGATGATGTCTGTCACATCTTCCCGGACGCCCGGTATGGACGAGAATTCGTGAAGGACGCCTTCGATCTTAACGGCAGTGATGGCCGCCCCTTCAATCGAGGACAAGAGAATGCGGCGCAAAGCATTCCCGATCGTCGTCCCGAAGCCCCGCTCAAAAGGCAGAGCATAGAAATGGCAGAAGGTCGGCGTCCTGGTTTCCTGCTCGCAGACGAGCCTTTTAGGCATCTGTAAACCTGTCATTTTCGTTCTCCCAATGCGCTTTAACGCGGCGCTTACTTCGAATACAGCTCAACAATCAGCTGCTCTTCGATCGGCATGTTCACATCTGCCCTCTGAGGCAGTTCAAGGATCTGGCCCTTGAAATTCTCTGCATCGAGCGCAAGCCAGCTGGGAACTCCGCGGCCGGGTACTTCCTGTAACGAGTTCACGATTACAGGAATCTTCCGGCTCTTGTCACGGACGCGCACCTCATCGCCCCGGTTAACCAGGTATGAGGGAATTGTCACCCTTCGACCATTGACCATAATGTGTCCGTGACGCACCAGTTGTCTGGCTTGGCGGCGAGATCCGGCAAAGCCAAGGCGGCAGACAACGTTGTCCAGACGACGTTCGAGGAACTGCAAGAGCACCTCGCCGGTGACGCCCGGGCGCCGGGCTGCCTTTTGGAAATACCGGCGGAACTGTCTTTCTACGACCCCGTAGATCCGCTTGACTTTCTGTTTCTCCCGGAGCTGCAGTCCATAACCGATGACTTTGCTTCGCATCCGGACGTTGCGTCCGTGCTCGCCGGGCACGAAATTGCGCTTTTCGATCGCGCATTTCTCTGTAAAGCATCGCTGCCCCTTCAGGAACAGCTTGATTCCTTCTCGTCTGCAAAGCCTGCAGACCGGACCCGTGTAGCGTGCCAAGTTCTGTTATCCTCCGATATAACCGATCCTGTGAGCTGACCGCTGTCTACTGGCTGCCAGCTTAGACTCTCCTGCGCTTGGGCGGCCGGCAACCGTTGTGAGGAATAGGTGTAACGTCCTTGATCGACCGCACCTCCAGGCCGGCGGCCTGTATGGATCGAATCGCGGCCTCACGTCCTGCTCCCGGACCCTTGATCCGCACGTCGCAGTATTTCATTCCGTATTGATCGCGAGCGGCAGCGGCAGCCGCATGGGCAGCTTGTGAAGCTGCGAAGGGAGTACTTTTCCGACTTCCCTTGAAGCCCTGGGCGCCCGCGCTCGAATTGCACAAAACATTGCCCTCCAGATCGCTGATGCTCACCAGGGTGTTGTTAAAAGTCGCCTGGATGTGTGCGATACCGTGGGCGATAATCTTCTTTTCCTTTTTCTTAGCCGATTTCTTCTTAAATGTTTTCTTACCAGCCTGTGCCATGATGCCTCCGGATTGACGCTTGGCGATTTATGACCGGTCAAAGGCCAATCGCTTCATGCCTCAGTGTCCCTGGAGCGGGCCTTCGATGTGCAAGCGATACGCACTTCAAAGGCGGCTTGCTCGCAAAGAACCGAGCGTCACCCCTTGCCTTTATCTCGTTTTCTTCTTGCGAATCCCGCCTTTACGCGGACCTTTGCGCGTCCTGGCATTGGTATGAGTCCGCTGACCCCGCACGGGCAGTCCCCGCCGGTGGCGCAATCCACGATAACAGCCGATATCCATCAGGCGCTTGATGTTCAGCTGGACTTCTTTACGAAGGTCTCCCTCGATTCCCCCTTCATCCTGAATGATCTGGCGGATCCGGGAAGCTTCCTCTTCCGTCAAGTCCTTAATTTTCTTGGTGATGTCGACTTCCGCCTGCTTCAGGATACGCAGCGCCCGCGACCGGCCGATGCCGTAAATGTAAGTCAGCCCGATCTCGGCTCGCTTGTTATCGGGTATGTTAACACCTGCGATACGTGCCATATTCCTCTCCCGTTCACCTTCCCGGCCCTTTGCCGGCTGGTTGCCGCCCGGTTTGGTCGGCAATCAGCAGCCACCGGGCCGCCGGTCTTACCCCTGCCGCTGCTTGTGCTTTGGATTACTACAAATGACCCGCACGACGCCCCGGCGGTTTACCAACTTGCACTTGGCGCAGATTTTTCTAACGGATGCTCTGACCTTCATAATTTCCTCTACTTATAACGATAAACAATTCGTCCCCGGGTAAGATCATAAGGAGAAAGCTCCACTTTGATCTTGTCACCCGGCAAAATCCTTATGAAATGCTTGCGCATCTTGCCGGAGATGTGAGCCAGTACTTGATGGCCATTTTCAAGCTGGACTCTGAACATGGCGTTAGGCAGAGTCTCAGTGACCGTTCCCATGACCTCAATCGCCTCTTCCTTAGGCATCCATTTGCTCCCCTCTCGGCTTTCTCAATCCAAGGCGCTCAGAATCCACGGT
>DAOTAI010000468.1:0-3925 GCA_035593865.1 Acidobacteriota bacterium | reverse complement strand
GCCGACCGGAACCGGCATTTGGGTGCGGGTCAGTCTCGAATGCATTGCTGAGGCGTTCGACGTCGCCTCGGGCCGGACCGATCGTTACTTCTTGAGCGTCAAGGCTCAGACGGGGTTGGGCGAGACAGGCACATCAGGACGGTTATATCCCGGTTACGAGTACTGGATGATCTTTGCCAAGGACAGGGTCCTGATGAAGCGGCTTCATACTTCCTCGTACCTGAACAACCCCAGTGTGGTTCCATCTACGGAGTTTGGACCGCATGCCGCACATCTGCAAACCCGCTCTGCACGACGGTTGACGAGTCATGCCGAGATCGCGAGCGCTTTGCGTGGATGGCGGACGTTGACCGCACGAACTACTTTCCTGAGTCGGGACCGCAAAACCGCCTACCGGGTGGAGTACCCGGTGAAATGGGCCGACATCAACGATGAGCGTAAAGCCTTTCGAGTCGAAACAGGGCCGGTTCTTCTGCTTGATGCCGATAAGATCGAGGTCGGTGTCTGCCCGCAATTCGAGGACTTCAAGTGGGCGCATCTTGATTACCATTCGTTCGACTCGGTCCGCTGCCTGATCGAACGACCGACCGACATTCTTCAGGATGCAACGTATCAACCGCCTGCCGCCACACCTCGCCAAACGGCGGCAATCACGAGAGAGCAGGTGGAGGAGATTAGAAGGCGACTGTGGCAGAGTGGGCCCCCGCCCTTGGCCGGGGAGGCCTTACACAGACTGCTCCAGACCGATCGTTACTCGGATGCCGTCAACCTGCCCTGTTCTACCGAGTTGTATGCGCTCAAAGGGTAAGATCTGCGAAGATGAAGGAAGTTCTGTCCGCTCTGCTGACGGACGTTGCGGAGTGCCTTCGTCTCAGCGTTTCGGTTGGAGCCGGGAATGAAAATCGGGTGAGATGACGGCTGAATCGCGGGGAGGTATGGGTGGAAATGATTTTGCGTGTTTTAACTTCTGTACTTTCTTTCGCAATCGCTCTGGCAGCTTCGGCTGATCCGCCTCGCATGATCGCCGAGTCACTGGAACTCGAGAAACCTGCCCTCTTTCCTGACGGAACACTGGCGGCCTTTTCCCTCCAGACGCTTGGCGGTGTTCAGACCATGGTCGTCCGCTTTTCCTGCGACGACGGTCAGCGCTGGACGCCAGTGGAACCGGCTTTCACTCTCCCAAGGGAAGCGGGCACCTTTGGATACTGGGTCGTGGTAGTCGACCGGGCCGGGGAGGCTCACTTCTTTTTCTTGAATGATCCGAGCACTGGATCCAGCGGTTCAGAAACCGGGGTGGCGCGCCCGGGCAAGAAGGAGTCGCTCAACATCTGGCATGCTAGCTGGCGACGTGGACAGGGCGCCGGTCAGGCGCCCCGGCAGATCTGGGAAGGGCGCGGCGGGGATTTGCAGTCGGCCATTCAGCTGAGGAGCGGGCGCCTTTTGCTGCCCATCTCGTATCGGGTCAGGCGCTCCTGGCGGGAGCGTGATGAAGGCTTTGCGGCCTACATTTATCCTGGTCAGTTCAACGCGACGGCGCTCTACTCCGATGACTCAGGCAAGACCTGGCACCAGTCTCCTAGCGTTCTCAAGGTTCCTGCCCCGGATCTGACGACGATTCTGGGAGCAGTGGAACCAGTTGTTCTTCAGCTGAAGGACGGTCGCGTGTGGATGTTGATCCGGACTCAAAACGGCCGATTTTATGAATCATATTCGAAAGACGATGGGAAGACCTGGAGCTTACCGAAGCCGACCAGTCTTATTTCGTCCGATTCGCCGGCCGGGCTTGTCAGGCTTCCTGACGGCAGGATCATGCTCCTCGTCAATCGGTGCCTCAGGTACGCCTACGCTTACGGCGGCCGCCACGTGCTACACGCGGCGGTGTCCAGTGACGAGGGGAAAACCTGGACGGGTTTCAGAGAGGTGGTGCGGGATCCTTTGCGAAGCCAGATCCCGCCGACCGGTGGAGACTTTGGTGTCTCCTACCCGTTTACTTCGCTCGACTCAAAGGGAAGGGTGGTTTTCGGGCTCGGGGTTCGTACCGGAACGCGGTCCCAGCATCCTGAGAGACAACCTGGGGACGATGCCGCGACGCCCCGATGGATGGTAGTTGTAGATCCGGCGTGGTTGTATGAAACCCGGCAGCGTACCGATTTTTCGAAAGGTCTGGACGACTGGTCGATCTTTGGCGTCCGAGGTGTTAGCTTGACGAGCCATCCTTCAAAACCGGACCTCAAGGTGCTGGGCTTGAAGAAGCCTGAACCCGAGTGGCCCTCGGGCGCTGTCTGGAATTTTCCAATGGGAACGCGCGGCAGGCTGGTGCTGAAACTGATGGTCAAGCGGGGCTTTTCCGGCGCGCTTCTCGGGTTGACGGATCATTTCTCTCCGCCGTTTGACGCCGAAGACGAGTTCTTCAACATGTTTAACTTGGTATTAGGTCCGGAAGGGACTGTACTGGGTGAGGACCGTTTGAAGTCGGATGTCTGGCACACACTCGCACTGAATTGGGACGTCGAAAAGCAGCGGTCTGAAGTCATTCTTGACGGGCGCTCGCTCACCTCGTTGCGTCTGCTTCGCGAGGGGCCGGGCGTCTGTTACCTTAGGATCAGATCCACGGCCTATGACACCGATCAGGGTGGATTGCTCATTGAATCCGTAGAAGTTGAAGTGGATCGGTGAGGATGATGAGCCTGTTTTGAAGGGTAAGTCCCGAGAGCCTTGCTGAAGGGAGAAGGATTATGGCAAGACGAAGCTGGGAGCGCAGGAGTTTTCTGAAGTTTGCCGGGGGCCAAGCCGCCGCGGCAGTAATGGCGCCAGCCGTTTGGTCGGGTCGTCAAACCGGCAAAGGCAGAAAGCCAATCAGTCCTGACGAGTTTCGCAAGCGCGTTCGGGGTCCTATCCTGTCTTTCCCCACACCTTACCAGGCCGATTTTTCGATCGACTACAAGGCCGTGCGACGGATCATCGAGCGCGGGCTGGCCGCCGGAGTTCAGGTGGTAACACTCACTGCCGGCAATAACCAGTATGACATCCTCAGTTACGAGGAGATTTGCCGCCTGACGACAGTCATGGTCGAGGCGGCAGCCGGCAAGGCGGTCACGATTGCTGCAGCCAACAACTGGTGGACCAAGCCCATCGTCGAGTACGCGAAGTTCGCTGAATCGGCGGGGGCTGATGCCGTGCAAGTCCGGATCCCGAGCTCCGGGACTGACAACGGCATCTACGATCTCTTCAAGGCGATTGCTGACTCGACACGCTTGAACATTGTCATTCACGGCCAGCCGTCTTTTGATCTGATGGACCGGCTGGCAAGAATCGAGACGGTCGACGGGTTCAAGGAAGAATATGTAATCGAGTGGAGTGTCCCGTTTTACCAACGCTACGGCGACAAGCTCGCAATATTCGCGGGCGGAACCAAGTCACGATTCCTTGAGTTTCAGGTGTACGGGATGCAGGCATACTACAGCACTTTTTCGACCTTCGTACCGGAATTCGCCATGGGATTCTGGAAGGCAGTGCAGAACAACGATCGGGATCGAATCAAGGAATACGTCTTCAAGTATGATGTTCCCTTTTTTCAGCGCTGGAGACCAGGTTTCTGGAACGCCACGCTCGAGCATTTCGGAGTGGCAAAACGCTACCTGCGGCCGCCTCACCAGGGCTTCGACGATGAGCAGATGGCCGAGCTGCGGAGTTTTTACGACGGGCTCGGCCTGCGCGCGACAGGGGCCCGGGGATGAGACAGGGCGCGGACGGAGACGTATTACTAATCCTAGCGGATTCGGTTTGTAGTCTAAGGCTTCACAAAATAGGTTCTTTCAAAAAGAGATCGGTCCTGGCCCTAATGCTTCGCCAGCGTCCCGTTTCGACCATTTGGACTTTTTCTTCTGACTGGAGGTCCGTCAGGACCGACACGTGACTGGCAGCT
>DAOTAI010000467.1:0-3944 GCA_035593865.1 Acidobacteriota bacterium | reverse complement strand
TTTCATGCCAGATATCGTGACATAAACCAGGGAGTAAGCACCAGATTGACGTTTGCCTGTCGTTTTTGCCAAACTCCACAGAACAACAGGGGGTTAAACGTGAGCTCGAAGAAACAAAACACTATCGTTTTCGGCTTGGTCGTTTTCGCTCTGGCAGGCAGTCTGGCCGCTGACCCGCAACCTTACCTCGGAAGATGGGCGCTTTTTCTCCCCAATGGCGCCGGATGGCTGGAAGTGCGCCAGGAAGAGGGCTATCTGGATGCTGACATCCTCTGGTACGGAGGTAGCGTCGTACCGGTCGATAATGTGTACTTGGACAAAGAACAGCTGATCGTCACCCGCAACCGCCCGGTCGTCCGCCGTAAGGAGGAAGCAGGCAAGCCCGGTCGAACGCAGATCATTACCACCCGGCTCGAGCTTCGGGTCCAGGGAGATCAGATGACCGGAAAAGCTTTTGAACCGAAGAGAAGCGGCGACGGAGTCACCGTGACCGAGTTCACCGGCAAGCGTATTCCTCCGCTTCCAGCGCGTCCGGATCTATCCAAGCTGAAATTCGGCGAGCCTATCACGCTTTTCAATGGCAAGGATCTTTCCGGCTGGAAGCTGACCAATCCCCAGCAGGCCAATGGATGGGCCGCGAAAGACGGTGTGCTGGTCAATAATCCCGTGCAGCAGGAAGGTAAACCTCGCGTCAGCTTCGGCAACCTGAGGACCGAGAGAACATTCGAAGATTTCAATTTAAAACTCGAGGTGAATGTCCCGAAGGGGAGCAACAGCGGGGTCTATCTGCGTGGCATCTACGAGATCCAAGTCGCTGACAGTTACGGCCGCCCGCTCGATTCTCACAACATGGGCGCCGTTTACAGCCGCATAACACCAACGGTTGCGGCGGAAAAGCCGGCTGGCGAATGGCAATCCCTGGACATGACACTGGTGGACCGGCATATCACGGTCGTCCTCAACGGGAAGAAAATCATCGACAACCAGCCGGTGCTGGGCGTTACCGGAGGCGCACTGACAGCCGACGAGTTCTCACCTGGACCGATCTACCTCCAGGGTGATCACGGACCGGTTTCTTACCGCAACATTGTTCTCCGGCCGATCGTAAAGTAGCACCGGGACCCGGCAGGCCTTTCCCTCCCGATAGGACCTGCCGGCCTTTGCTTTTTTGTTCGGATGCCTGAAAAAGGACCAGCATTGGCAGGCATGTAGTGTCAGCATCTTGGAACGTATGCCGGCAAAGAGCTTTTGGATTGATGACTGGTGGCCCATCCTCCTGATTGGCCTTCTTTCTTTGGGCCTGTTGATATTCTGCGTGATTTCGCTTCTCGCGGCCCGACGGAAACCAGGCCGCCGCTCAGCCCGCCTCTTTCTGGTGTTCCCCTCGATCCCCGTGGCCCTGGTGCTGATCGTAACCTCGGCCGTTTTGCTGTTTCAATTCGGGAGTTATCGAAAACTGACCGAGTGGGAAGTTCTTGCTCGAATCCAGCCAGGAACGCCTGGGAAATATGGCGAATTCAAGCTGACCTATACCGCTCTGGCGAACGGTCAGGAACGCGGGAGCCGCGCGCTTGATATGTTCGGAGACTTCTGGGAACTCAGGGCGGACGTGATTCGCTGGAAGTCATTCATGCGTCCCTTGGGCTTTAACCGGTCCCTGAAGCTTACTCGGCTCCGAGGGGTGTTCTGCAGGGAGCAAGACTACCTGGAGCACCCGCTGACGGACGAGGTGATTGGAAAAGGAACGGACCGGGTCTGGCTTCGGGCTCGGCAAGGAGAAGCGCCTTGGCCCTACTGCTACTTCATCGATTCCGTGTACACGTCAACGGTCCGAGGCGAACTCACATCTCCGGACCTTTACGATATCATTGGAGCCAAGGAAGGACTGGGACTGCGCAAAGTGGATTACTGACCGGAGAGGTCCCTACGCGATTGGATTCAGCCGGCAAGCGTGTCTGCCCTGTCGTCCCGGAGATCCACCGCCTCGCCTGGCGAGTTCTTACTGTTTATCGGCTCCAACCTCGTGATGATTGTCGCCGTCGTAATGTCTCCTGTGACATTCAAGACTGTGCGTGACATGTCCAGGATCCGATCGACGCCGAGGATAAGCCCGATCCCCTCCGCCGGTATCCCGAATGTCTGCAGAATCATCACTATGAGCGGTATCGACCCCCCCGGCACCCCGGCAGTACCGATAGCCGTGAGAACGGCAAGGAACATCACGAGTATCTGTTCCAACACGCCCAGATGAATTCCCCACACCTGCGCCAGGAACATTACGGTTACGCCCTCGAAAAGCGCCGTCCCGTTCATGTTCATGGTGGCGCCAAGCGGCAGGACAAAACCCGAAATTTCTTCCGGCACGTTCAATTCGGTTTCGGCAACTCGCATGCTGGTCGGCAAAGTCGCGCTACTGGAACTGGTGGAAAAGGCGGTAATCATGACCGATCTGATTTTCCGGAAGAAATCGCGGGGGCTGATTCCCGAGAGGAACTTCACGATCACCGCGTAAAAACCGAACTGGAAGAGGATCATGCCGACCAGGGCGACAATCACGTAAAAGAGAAGCTGTTTCAGGATCCCCCAGCCGAAACGACCGGTAACATTCAAAATGAGGGCAAAAACACCGTAAGGCGCCAGCCTCATGGCGAAATCAATGACCACTTCGGTAATTCGTCCAATGCCTCGCAGGACCGCCGTCACAGGTCTGGCGTCTTCGATGGAGAGACGGGTCAGGGCGACACCACAGATTAAGGCGACGAATATGACGGCCAGCATGTCACCTCGGGATGCCGCCTCAATAGGATTGCGGGGAATGATCTGGACCAGGTTCTCGACTCCGAAAGCGGGTCCCGACACTGCTGCCACCTCCTTCCCGTAGGTGGCGATCAGCTCCTCGCGAACTGACGGATCAAGCCTGACGCCCGGTTTGGCAACATCGACCAGGACAAGACCAAGAGTCGTCGCACAGCAGGTGAAGAACAAGAAACACAGCAGAGTCCTCGCCCCTATTCGACCGAGCCGGCTGAGGTCCCCGAGACTGGCTACCCCGAGCGCCAGCGAGGTGAATACCAGCGGGACGACAATCATGAAGAGCATCCGAAGGAAAACTTGTCCCAGGGGCTCCACAAAGGTCCCGAGAACGAATTCAAATCGACGCTGAACCTCCGGCCAATCAGCAACTAACAGGTTCAGACTCGTCCCAACGGAGCCGCCGGCAAGAAGGCCGATTAAGATCCGGGTGTGGAGCGCTTTTTTGGGCTTGTTACTTCTCCTTCGGAAGAAGCGCATTGCGCGGGATTATATCCCAGCATAGCTCCCAGCTCGATCAGAAACGGTCGAGCACGGATTCATGGCGCGAACAATTCACGCCAGGACGGATACCCGGGCACGCCAATCGCCGCCCGGACACCTCTTACAATAGCCTGGGCCGTCGCCTGTGCGGCCAAGACTCCCACCTGGCTCACGTCCACGCCTTCCAACTGGCCCGTCGCTAAGGCAAAAACGACATCACCGTCAAAGGGGAGGTGAACCGGATTGATAGCTCGCGAAAACCCGTCGTGGCTCATCTGGGCCACTTTGGTGATGGCTGGCTTGTCAAGTCGGGCGTTGGTCGCCACCACCGCCAGTGTGGTGGTTTCCCCCGCCGAGACTCCAAGTGAATGCCAGGGGGATTCTAAGAAAGCCTCAAGCGGAACCAGGCTCCGGCCATCCTCCGATCGAGCGCCTGCGAGGATTTTCCCTGTATCCGGGTCAATAACGTTACCCAGGCTGTTTACGGCGACCAGAACCGCGACAATCAAACTTCCACGTCGAATAGCGGCCGATCCGATTCCACCTTTCATGGCCCGGTCGGGTCCCAGAAGCTTCCCGACGGTTGCCCCGGCGCCGCATCCCACGCTTCCCTCCACCACGGGATCGCGACTGGCATTCAGGCATGCCTG
>DAOTAI010000466.1:0-3944 GCA_035593865.1 Acidobacteriota bacterium | reverse complement strand
CGAAGCATTAGGGCCAGGACCGATCTCTTTTTGAAAGAACCTATTTTGTGAAGCCCTATACTACGTACAGAGTGCCTGCTGCCCGTTCTGGCGCTCCAGCGCGGATAGTCAGGGGTGGTGTTTCTTCGTTCCTTCGCCGATTGGGGACAGTCCCTCCGGCTGTTGCTTTCTGTTTCAGGGCGGCCCGGACTCTCATTTTCCGCAGCCGAAAAATCGCTGAGCACCCGGATGAAACCGATCTACGTTTGAACTTGTCATGGGCGCCGCTTTGTGTCATCAAGTGGAATTCATGACGACACGAACTGGAACCCGCAGGGAGTTTCTGAAAACCGCCTCGCATGCCGCCGCTTCAGTAACGCTGACATGCGTGGCTCCGAGGGAATGGTTTGGCGCCTGGGCGCAGGCCGTAAGCGCACGCACTCCGTCCTGGCTTGACCGGCCCATGCGATGGGCGCAGCTTACGCTCGTCGAGGATGATCCAGGGAAGTTCGACATCGAATTCTGGCTCAACTACTTCCAGAGAACGCGCTCGGACGCCGTCTGCCTGAGCGGGGGCGGTTGCGTCGCGTATTACCCGACCGAGATTCCTTTTCATCATCGCAGCCGCTGGCTTGGTGACCGAGACGTGCTGGGGGAACTCATAAGCGGCTGCCGCAAGCTTGGCATGGTGGTGATAGTGCGGACCGATCCACACGCCACCTACGACGATGTTCAGAACGCACACCCCGATTGGATCGCCGTGACCGCCGATGGTCAGCCGCGCCGCCATTGGGCATCACCGGAGATGTGGGTGACCTGTGGACTCGGTCCTTACAACTTCGAGTTCATGACCGAAGTGAAGAAGGAGATCATGTCCCGCTACCGGGTGGACGGGATCTTCATCAATCGCTGGGACGGTTCAGGTCAGTGCTTCTGCCAACATTGTGCCAGGAACTTCAAAGACGCGTCAGGCTACGATCTCCCGCGAACTGAGGACCCTCAAGACCCGGCTCGCCGCGCTTACATCCTCTGGCGGCAACAGCGGCTATTCGACTTGTGGCAAACCTGGGATCGAGCCGTGCGTGCCATCAACCGGGACTCGTGCGTCATTCCCAATACCGGTGGCGGGGCCACCAGCCAGCTCGACATGAAGCAGATCGGCGAACTTGCCCCAACCCTGATGGCCGATCGCCAGGCGCGCCGCGGCCTGATGGCGCCATGGGCAATTGGAATGAACGCCAAGGAATACCGCGCTGCTCTCGGGATGAAGCCGATCGTCGGCATCTTCAGCGTCGGTATCGAGGAACCCTATCGCTGGAAAGACTCCGTCCAGAACGCCGATGAAATTCGACTGTGGGTCGCGGACCTCGTGGCCAATGGCATGCGCCCGTGGTTTACGAAGTTTGGCGCGGTGTTGCACGACCGGCGCTGGCTGAAGCCGGTCGAGGAAATCTATCAGCGCCTTGCCGGCTGGGAGAAGTATCTGCGCAACGAAGGCCCGCTGGCGCGCGTCGGCGTGGTTTACTCCCAGCAAAGCGCCTGGTTTGTCGGAGGCAAGATCGAGGACCACATCCGGGGCTGGTATCAGGCGCTTATCGAGGCGCGCATCCCATTCGAATTAGTGCACGATCGCCTGCTCGACCCTGCCCATATCGATCAGTTCAAGACGCTCATCCTGCCGAACGTCACTGCTCTTTCCGACGCGCAGTGCCGCCAGCTTAAGGATTTCGTCCGCCGCGGCGGCAGCTTGATCGCCACCCACGAGACCAGCCTGCATGACGAATGGGGAGTACGGCGTCAGAACTTCGGGCTGGCCGGTCTTTTCGGTGTCGCTTACGGCGGGAAAACAGAGGCGCGCATGCAGAACGCCTATCTGCGGCTCGAGCACCGGGCAACGCCCCACCCGCTGTTGCGAGGACTCGAGGACGCACCGCGAATCATTCATGGGGTCTCGCGCGTCGAGGTAGCACCGCGCGAAAACTTCGCAAATGCGCCGCTGACGCTCATTCCAAGTTACCCGGATCTGCCGATGGAAATGGTGTATCCGCGGATCCCGAAAACCGATATCGCCCAAGTTTTCCTGCGAGAACTGCCCCCCGGGCAAGCGTCGCAGCGGCATGCTCAGTCCCCTTCCCGAATCGTCTATTTTCCCTGGGACATCGACCGCACGTTTTGGGAAGTCCTCTCGACGGATCACTTCAAGCTGATGCGTAACGCTGTCGAGTGGGCCACAGCAGAAGAACCACCTGTCGCCGTTTCCGGGCCAGGTGTCCTCGATGTCACAATCTGGCGGCAAAAGGATTCTCTAACCGTGCACATGGTAAACCTGACCAATCCGATGATGATGAAAGGTCCCATCCGGGAACTGCTGCCGATCGGCCGGCAAAACGTCCGCATTCGATTGCCGGAAAGTGTGAAGCCCCGAACCGTCCGCCTCCTGGCCGCCGGCGTGACTCCCGAATTCAGCCACGAGGGCTCCTGGCTCACCGTCACGGTTCCATCCGTACTCGATCACGAGATTATTGCGGTCGACCTGTGAAGATGCCATACTTCCGGGCGAAAAACAGGTTAGGAGATGATCGATGGCATCTGATTTCTCGCGTCGCAGTTTTCTGATGACCGGTCTGGCGCTTCCAGGCGTCGGCCTTCGCTCGAATGACAACCTGTCTTCTATCCCGGCGGAGGGTCACCACGAGCCCGGCGACATTAAACTGACCTACCGCGAGCTGGGAAAGACAGGACTGAAGGTCTCGTCCCTCTCTTTTGGCTGCATGACGACCTCCGATCCGTCTGTGATCAGGCGCGCGGTTGATGTCGGGATCAATCATTTCGATACCGCCCGCGCCTATCAGCAAGGCAACAACGAGAGAATGGTCGGGGTTGCTCTCAAGGATGTCCGCAAGCAAGTCATCATCTCAAGTAAAAGCGGGGCCAACAACAAGGCGCAACTCCTTGCCGACCTGGATACAAGCCTGCGCGAGCTGGGGACCGATTATCTCGACATCTGGTACCTTCACGTGAAAAACGAGCCCGAACAGGTCACCGACGACCTGCTCGAGGCGCAGCGTATTGCCAAACAGAGCGGCAAAATCCGCTTTGCCGGCGTCAGCACGCATTTCAATATGGACAAAATGCTGGCCTACCTGGCGACCCTCGACCAGGTCGATGTCGTGCTGACCACGTACAACTTTGCCATGCGATCGGTGGATGCGGCCATGAACACGAACCCGGACGCACCAAAAACGGACATGACCGGAGCGATTCGATCAGCCCGAAAGGCCGGCCTGGGAATCGTGGCGATGAAGGTCATGGCCGGAGGTGTCAGCCGCATACAGCGAGGAGACCGTCTTTACGGGGCTAACCCGTACGAACTGAGCCGGCGACTCAGCCAGCATGGAGTTGCGGCAGCCGCCCTGAAATGGGCGCTCAGGAACGAGTCTATCGACACGGCCCTCGTCTGCATGACCGACCACGATCAGCTGGACGAAAACCTCCGGGCCGCGTCCGAGCCCTACACCCGGAAGGACGAAGAGCTGCTGACAGCCCAGCTCGCCTCCATCAGTCCCAGTTACTGCCGCATGTGCGGAGCGTGTGGAGGAGTCTGCGACAAGGGGGTTCCGGTTCCGGATGTACTGCGGATCCTCACCTATGCCGAGGGCTATGGCCAGTTCGCACTCGCGCGGGAGCGGTTCCTGGAAATCCCTCAAGCGGCCAGAGACGTGCGTTGCAGCGACTGCTCGTCCTGTTCCTTCACCTGCGTCTACGGCGTGTCGGTCCAAGCCAGGCTCACACACGCACAGCAGATGCTGGCGTAAGGAGCGTTCCAGAAGTCCCGCTGACGCGCACTAAGGAGCCAGAAGCCAGGAGCAAGAAGCAAGAAGCAAGAACCCAGGAGCCAATTGCAAGAATCGCCTTCGTAGATGCTATGCAGGAGGGAAGGCGGAACATTTGGGAGACAGGAGCAA
>DAOTAI010000465.1:0-3951 GCA_035593865.1 Acidobacteriota bacterium | reverse complement strand
TTCGCACCCGCATTTTCACTTTCCTGCGCGCCTGGTCGATCGGCGATATGCACGCTGCGCTTGCCGCCCTGGACAGTCTGGACGATCAGAAAGGCAACCCCTGGTCCGCAGAACGACTCAAAGATGCCCTGGACGCCTATAAAGTCGAGCACGAATACCTGCGCCTGGATCCCGAAGCGCGAAACCTTCGGCATACCTATGTCCAAGCCTCACCCCAGAGCTGGTGCGTGCAACAGATGCTCGTGGACCCGGAGATGTACAACGACTGGGTGGCGGAATTCGAGGTGGATCTGGCTGCGTCACGGGAAGCGAACGAGCCGGTCCTGCGCCTTATCCGCCTGGGCAGTCTGGTCTGAATGACGAGGAGCCAGATTAGTTTCACAGCAGCGAAACCTTCCGGCCGGTAACCAGCATCTTGGAGCTTTGAATACGAAAGGAGGTAAGCATGGGCTTTGATCGCCTACCCCCCGGGTTTGAAGATTTGTACCGGTTCGGAGTTATGGAAGCCATTGTCGGAAGACGGTCGCGGCGCTTTTTCGCAGGGGCCGAAATCCCCGATGGAGTGATGGCCTACAAGTCGAAGCAACCGATTTTCCCGCTGTCCGAACTCGAAAAGCTCCTCGTTGTCAGCGTTTGCGGGGGTAACACCGGTTGGCACCATATGATCTACCGAGCTGACACGTACGCGCCGTTTCTTTCGAACTATGCGGGAGCCGCGGGCGGACGAACATTTCCCTCAGCAGCCGGTTTCGAAACCAGCAAGACGTTTTTCACCGATGATCAAGGGGTCTACGTGCTGGATGTCCGCGATTCCCCGGCTTTGGTCAATCCAAACGAGGACGGCTCCGTCGACCTTGAAGCATTCCTGGCTGCCCAAAAAACGCATATCCGCAAGATCCAAGATGGCCGCCTGCGATTGCCTGCCATGCCTCCTTATGTTGAACCTCACAATACCTGGGTGGTCAACCATCCGGGTACACTGCTCGTCATTCCGGTAGGTGATCTGGCTCAGCACGTCCTGCTGGCCTTGGCTTACATGCTCCAGAACGGGCTGGTCATGACGGATGATATCAATAAGCGAAGCGTGCCGGGGATTGATCGATTCCGGCACATCGTGGACACGGACAATGTCTGGCCTCTGACTTTTGTGGAGCAGTGGTCGCTGGCTGAGCTGACCGTCGAACTCGGAACCGCATGCTATGCCGGTGCGCTTCTGCTGCAAGCGATGGGACTGGGCGGTTGGATGTTTAATGGGATCGATCCGTTCAGCATGCTGGGGGCCAGCGGGAAGGAAGAGGCGCCCGGACTCGGTTTTCGGTTTGATTCCGATGAACGCTGGCCTTACCCGAATCCGACCGGCCTGCCAGGAGTCATGGAGGCTTTCTGTCCTCCGCACTATCCCAATATGCGTGCCGCGGTCGATGAGATGTGTGAACGGAAGTTCGGCCCCGGCGGGCCTTTTCATGGCGACACTCCAGGGCCCTGGAAGGAATCCCGGAAAGTGCGTAGTGCCGCCAAGCCGCACGACGAAGATTTCCGAGCCTGCGTGGCGCTCCAGGCACAGTACATCTACGATACTTTCGGGAAGTTCCCGGGAACCGTTCCTTCAACGTTCGTGATCATGTACCTTCAGGCCCAGCATATCGATCTCGAGTACTACGATACGAAGTATCTGCCGGGCGCTTACCTCAGGACCCATGCCGAACACATGAAACGGTGGCATAACGACCAGTAATCAGCGAGCGATCAACGATCAGCTTGAGGATCAGGGTGAGCTCGGTTCTCGGCCGATAGCCCATGGCGGATAGCTTCGGGGCTTGATTGGGCCGGTAATCGGGCTTACCCTGCAAGAATTGAGATGTGTCATGAGGCAGCGCGTGCTCATGATGAAGCAGGTCAATTCCCTTGAGGGTTGTTCGTTTCGATTCGAAGGAGGATTTCTGGTCTATGTCCGGTTCAGCTGTGCCTAAATTCCGTATTGATGAGGATGTTAATGAGGCTTTAGTCGGGTCGGAGACTTCTCTCCCGACACCTCCCAGTCCAACCGGCGCCACCTTGCCAGAGCCCGTTTTCCCCCAGTACCCGGAGCTTCTAAATGACCCTGGGCCTGAAAAACCTCCCGACAGAAGGCATTGGAGCCTGCCCCTATTGCGCCGCCACGCGCGGGGCTGGCTTGTTCCTTATCTTCGGTCGCGGCTGTTGCCGGGTGATTTCCACCCGATCACCGCCTACCTTTTCCTGGAGTACAAGTGCAACGTCGATTGCTGGTACTGCTGGTCGTTCAACAACAAAGTGCCCGGTATGACGGAGGATGTCGCCCGGCGATCGATTGATTGGCTTTACGACCACGGTTGTCGCGTCGTGGGCCTGATGGGCGGAGAACCGCTTTTGCGGCGAGACTTCGTTCACAAGGTCGTTTACTACGCAGCCAAGAAAGGGTTCTGGGTCTACATTGGCACCAACGGCCGCCTTCTCAAGCCTGATTTCGCCGACCGACTTGGAGACGCAGGAGTGGCCGTTTTCAACTTCGCGCTGGATGCCTGGGACCTGAAGCCCGGGCTTCCTAAAGCCTTGGTTCCCGTTCGCAGAAACCTGGAGCACCTCATTCGCAAGCAGTACGTTTACGGGTACATGGTTTTCTTCAACATCAACATCTGCCGAAACAACCTGGACGATGTGCGCCAGTTGACCGAGTATGCGCATGAAAATCGTCTGGCTACGGACTACCACATCAACGAGACGCCCATGCTCGAGCAAGACGAGCACTTCAAGCACCTGGAAGAGAACGTAACCTACATTCGGCCGGAAGACTGGCGGGCCATTGATAAGTTGATCGACTGGCTTATCGAAAAGAACAGAAGCGGTTATCAGATGGTGAACTCGATCCCTCGACTCCAGGAAATGAAGGCCTTCATGCGGATGTCTTCAGGGGTCGACCTGCGGCGCGTCGGCTGGTATGGCGATGGCACTCAAACCGGGCCGGAAATCGACAAGATTCTTGATTCGACGCCAGGAATCGTGCGTAAGGAGGATGGCAGCCTGCACTTTGCTCCATGGAACTGTCGTGGAGGTCAGAACAACGTGGTCATCCGGACGGACGGCACCCTGGCACCATGTTTTCCAATGTATCCGGCCAAACACGACTGGGGAACGATCGAGGGTCACAAGTTTGGTCCGGAACAGCTGAAGGTCATGAAGCAAACCTGCCAGAGGCACTGCTTCTCCACGCTCAACCATAACCTCAGCTTCTGCTACAACGATGCCAGGGTTATCAAGTGGCTGTGGAAACAGGCGCTCAATGGCTTCCAGGGAGGTGTGCGAACCTTCGAAGCGTGATCCGTAGCGGTGATGAGGGCTAGGCTTCCTGCGTAGTGTCCAAGTAGATCGACCCCCTCGGAGCATAAAGCTTTCAAATAAGTCTTCGCTGTGGGCGGGCCAGGCAGCTGGCCGAATGGAGAGAGCGTACGAATACCGGTCAAGCTCGGAGCCGGGAGCGGGCCGGGAGAGCACGGCGGTTGAGTGCCGCGTTTTTTGCGGTGTATCGAAACCCCGTGCTCTCCCCGGCGCTGCGGTCGAGGGAGAGTCGAAGGCGGTCCGAGCGGTTGAGGCGTGGCGCGGGTTTCGGTACAACGCGCCCACAAAGCGGGCGCGTCACTCAACCACCAGGGTTTCGATACAACTCGCCAAAAAACGGCGAGTCACTCAACCGCCGCGCCTCGCCTCAACCTGTCGCTCGCAAGCCTGACCGCTGGGGCAACGGTGCGGCTGAAGCCGGTACTACGAACTTGCGATCCCGGCGGCATTCCCGTTTGTAGTCCCGCCTTCAGGCGGGCCTTAAAGCGGTCAAATATCAACAATTGACCGCTGGGCAACTGCCCGGCTAAAGCCGGTACTACGAGTTGTGTGTGTCAAGTTCAGCAAAATGCCAGGTGCTTCACTCAAGAGTATCCC
>DAOTAI010000464.1:0-3980 GCA_035593865.1 Acidobacteriota bacterium | reverse complement strand
AGAACTCTTTGATGACGAAGCTTTCCACGGTCACTCTCCGCTACCTTCAGCGCCAGGTAGAGGCAGGGGCGCAGGTTGTTCAACTGTTCGACAGCTGGGTCGGGACGCTCGGAAGATACGATTACCGCACCTTCGTCATGCCGCATTCCGCCGCGATTTTCGCGGGCTTGCGAGATGCTGGAGTCCCCTCGATTCATTTCGGTACGGGAACCAGCACGTTCCTCGACCTGATGAAAGAAGCGGGTGGGGCGGTGATTGGTGTCGACTGGAGAGTGGACCTGGACGAGGTTTGGAAGCGGCTTGGTGACACGACGATCCTGCAAGGGAATTTGGATCCGGTCACAATGCTCGGTTCTCGACAGACTGTGTCCCAGGCCGTCAGGCGTGTCCTGGAACAGGTAAAGGGACGCCCGCATATTTTTAACTTGGGCCATGGTATCCTTCCCGAGACTCCTCCGGAAAATGTTGAAACAGCAATCCAACAGGTAAGATCATGGCCGGAAATCGGAAAACAGATTTAGATTCGACACAGCTGAATGGAGCTACGATGGCGAGAGCCGCTGTACTACTTATGGCTTATGGCGGCCCCTCCTCACTCGACGAAGTAGAGGCGTACGTCATGGATGTGCGCGGCGGCCGCCCCCTTGCCCCCGCCCTGCTCGAGGAAATCAAAGAAAGGTACCGAAAAATAGGAGGCAGATCGCCCCTTCTCGCCATTACTCAACGACAGGCTATGGCACTTGAAGAGGAACTGGAACGGGGCGGAGTTCAGGTCCAGGTGTTTGTCGGCATGCGTCACTGGTTTCCGTACATCAGAGACGCGGTTCAGGCCATTGTTTCGAGGGGTCTGCAACGAGTCGTAGCGATATGCATGACCCCGCATTTCTCGAAACTAAGCGTGGGAGCTTACTTTAATCAGTATGATGCTGCAGTCAAGGAATCTGGCGCGGCTCTTCAGACGACTTATGTACGCGACTGGCATACTCGAAACGAACTGATTCGCGCGTATGCCGCTCGGGTCTCCGAAGCGATTCAGCTGTTTTCGGCCGAGGAACAGCGCAGTCTGGAACTGCTGTTCACGGCTCATAGCCTGCCTAAAAGCCGCTTGGAGCCCGATGATCCCTATGACGCGCAGCAGCGTGAGACGGCGGCCCTGGTCGCGAAACGTTTCGGAGATCTTAAATGGAGCCTGGCTTACCAGAGCGAGGGATACACAAAGGATACCTGGCTCGGACCCCGTGCTGAAGACAAAATACGGGAACTGGCAGAGGCAGGCGTGCGCAACGTCCTGGTCGTGCCGACAGGGTTTTTGTGTGATCACGTCGAAATCCTGTACGACATTGATATTCAGCTCAAGGGCCTGGCATCGCGCCTGGGAATACGTCTGGAGCGATCAATGTCACTTAATGATGACCCCCTGCTGATCAAGGCGCTCGCGGCTGTCGTTACCTCGGCCCTCAAGGGCCAGGTTTAATTCGGAAGTGTGCAAACGTGCGCGGAATTACTCGGCCGCTTGGGCGGGATAAATTAAGATGAAGGTGGTCAGCGAAAGAGGGGCGTCGGGATCTGAACCGAAAACAGGAATGCGCAAGTAAACCTTTTTCGCATTCTCTCCATCAAAAAGAGGAAGCCATATTATGCGCACACTTTTGTCTGTTGTCATGTTGAGTCTGCTGATGGCTGGCACAGTGGTCTGGGGTGCCCAGGCGGGATACAAGCCGGAACCGGGCTCCTGTGAAGAAGTGACATTTCAGATGAAGCTGCCGAAGGAAATCGGCAAGCGAAAAAACCCCACCCGACTGAAGTGGGAAGATGTAGACAAGATCTTGAGCCGTCTGCGCGAAGAGCTGCGGGGAAGAGATTGTCAGTTTACATTTGGTGCTTTGTTCAATGTCAAAGCGAAGAAAGACGAAACGGTCTTCTTCCCATTGACGAATAATGTGCTCCGCACAGTCCCGGAGTCCACTTTTCAAGGGTTGCAGGTTTTTAACCTGGAGGGCGAACCGATCGGTCTGTATGAAGGCCGGGTTCTGCATGAAAAAAGCGGCAGGGGGTTGGTTAAGAAGAGTTACAGCTTGTTTTCATTTCAGTACAAGAATGCGGAAGGGGAGTTTGAGTCGGTAGGCGGGCGATTACTCCTCGACGAATATCTTGTGAAATGGGACGATATCAAGGATAAAACCGCAGTTACGACTATCGTCCAATAAGCATGTCGGCACAGGAGAAGGATCGTGAGAGGGGCCGGAACACGCAACAAGATGATTGCCACGCAATGTCGCCCTGTCCTCTTCACCCCTGGGTTTCTGGCGCTCCTGCTGACGCTTGTTGTGATCGGCGCCGTTTTTCCTATCTCCATGACCGCACAGGCCTTTCAGGCTGAAGAAGAAAAGCGCCTCGAAGATACCGATTTCGTCGAGATTCCCGCCGATACCACTATCAGGATCAGGCTCGAGGAGAAGCTGAGCACGAGGCGAAATCGCAATGGAGACGTTTTCTATGCCGAGATTCTCGACGATGTCTTGGTAGCGCGTGGCCTGGCTGTTCCCAAAGGCACCCAAGTGGTTGGTCGGGTCGAGCACTCCAAGCGAGCTGGCCGGATTTCAGGCAGAGCGATGCTCAAGCTCGAGTTTGAAGCCTTTCAATTCCGAAATGGTATCAGGGTGCCGATACAGGCAGTCCTGGTATCGGTTGATTCGAAACCCGAAAGCCCTAAGACGACCAGCACTATCGAAGCCAAGAGCGGTACCGCCAGGGATGCGACTTCGGTTGGCGCCACCACCGGTATCGGTGCGCTGATTGGGAGCATCAAAGGGGGAGCCAAAGGCGCCGTAGTTGGAGCCGGCGCCGGTGCGGCCATCGGACTGGCGGGGATACTGGCGGGAAGAGGCCGTGATGTTGAACTGGACGCCGAAACCGCGCTCACTCTTCGAATGATCGACCCCGCCACTCTCCCTCGTTATACCCTGAAGATTCTGCCAGCACACTAACGTAAATTAATCTCCGAATTTCGTCCCCTCGCCTCGAGCCTGTAAGTCCTATTGTCCTCAGTGATAACGCAAACTTGTGAACGCCGGGAAGATGAGTTTGTAGGAATGATAAGAGTAGTTTAATATAGATTATTAAAGACTCGATCTACACATATTTCCTTGGTAATCGCGTCGCTCATTCCGGGAAGGTTGTCATGATGGTGGTGAGAAGGCGGAAGCGGAGAAGCTCCGTGGAAGTAAAGAGACTACAGGAGCATTTCTTTCGCGCTGTGCAGCAGGAAGGCAGAATCTCTCTTTCGAACCTTATCGCCAAGTATGGGTCCGAAGTCGATGTTCATTCAAGTGCAAGCGACAAGAACCTGGTCAAACGTCAAATGGACCAGCTGGCCGCCCAGGGCCAGATCGAATTCCACCGAGCGGGCAGGGAATTGATCGCCCAGTTGCCCGGCCGGTCGGAGAAGAGCCAGACGCAAAATTCAGCCATGGCCGCATCTTCGCCTGCTGACTTGACCTCGCCGGTAGACCTGGCAGTCATTCGAGCTTTCGCTGTTCAGGTGGAAGAATTCTCGAGAACGCTCCAGGAACAGATATCGACTCTTGTCAGGATGGTTGAAAAGGCCTCCCGATAACCGCTAGCCCTTGATGTCGAAAAGGTGTGAGTGGTAACCGTCCAGGATGACGTGGAGACCCGGATTCTCCGTCTCCGCGACCGAACGGACGTATTTCTCACCCTGCAATTCATCGATCAATTCCACCGTCTGCCGAGCGCCGTCGAGCTTTAAGGGAATACGTGCCTGTCCCCAGCTTGGACTGAAATTGACAACGATCAGTTTCATGCGTTGGGACGTTTTCCATGAATAAGCGATAAAGTTGGAATAAGTGCCATCGCCGGCATCGCGCGGGTCGATTAAGCGCCACTCGCCAGTAGAGAACACCCGGTCGCGCGAAATTTTCAGGAGTTTCTGGTAGTAGCCAAGCAGTTCCGCATCCGGC
>DAOTAI010000463.1:0-3981 GCA_035593865.1 Acidobacteriota bacterium | reverse complement strand
ACTTTTATCCGAACACATCCTTGACAGTTTTCTGCTTGGTTTCAGTGTCTGTCTTGCCTTGTCCCTATCGGGACAAAATGCGATTTCCTGGAGCCGACTCCAAGAATCAGCGAAAACTTGCAATTAGCTCCTTATTTTGGCGCTTAATGCCTGAAAGGGTCAGGCACGTCCGCAACGCCTTCGGCGTCAAAATCCTGAATCAGCAAGATTTTTGCAATTGGCTCTGAACGATAGAAAATGGAAAATGCTGTTCGTCTTTTACCCTTTATCCCTGTGAGATTCATCCCCAGATTACTCGATCCAGAACGAATAAAAGGAGCCTTGCACTAGCTCGAACAGGAGGACAATGTTCTTCCCCTCGAACTGCCTCAGGCCTCCCCCTTTCCATTTCAGGACGTCGTCCAGCGTGTTCTCGCGGATGGGTGTGCAGTCCTCCAGCGTGAAACCGGGGACCGGGTCGCCTATCTTCCAGTTCGCGAACGGATACCTGGTACCCGGTACGAATTCGGCCAGGTAAACCGCAGCCCGAATCCGGCCCTTTTTCGTGTCGAAGTTGACGTGAAGCTCGTCCCCGTCGAACACCAGGGGTTTGGTCATAAGCATACCGGGCCGCGGCCCGGCATCCAGCGAGACAAATCCGTCGCGGCGCAGCTTTGCCAGCCCCACGCTGAACGTCACTTCTCCCGGGTACAGCGGATCGTCTTCCGGGTGTCCCGGTGCAAACCAGGGAAAACCGCGACGGTGTTCCGGCACGGTGAAATGCCGGCCAGCCTTGCCGCGATAATAGAACCAGAGCTCGTCGCCGACCAGGATAGGCGGATTGCTGCACGGGTGAAGGCGGATTTGATCCCAAGTCCCAGCCGGTCCAACGGGGATGAAGGTCTTGCGGTTTCCAGCGCGCCACCAGGTGATCCCGTCCCGGCTCAAAGCGAGCTGAATGTCAAGCGCGCCGTGCATCGGTCCATTGATCTGGCTTCAGAAGATATCCATGAGGCCGAGATACATCGACTCGTAATTGAATCCGACCAGTCCATAGATTTGCATTCCAGGCGGATCCTGATCATCGGGGTGGAGCGCCAGAACCGGGTCGGTCCAGTTTTCGAAATCGGTGCTCACCGAGGTGGTCCGGCAGCGGTGCATCATTCCGTAGTCCCCGGCCCCGAAAGGATTCGGCATCTCTCGCTTCAGCGAGGCGATGTATCGTCGCTTTTCCGTGTCGAGAAACATCGTGGGGCGGTCGTTGAGCCCCGGATCGTTGGCCGTCGTCAGCACCGGATCTTCCTTGAAGGTCCACTTGAAGCCGTCAGGCGAGTAAGCCACGTACATGCCGTAAACCGGGGTGTTGTATTTGATGAACATCTTGTAACGTTTCTGAGGATCGGTCTCAAATGGGTCCTTGATGATATTGGGAATGTCGCCTTCCGGCCGATTGATGACTATGTTGTTATCAAGCGTGCGGTATTCCTTCTGGCCGGCCGGGACCGATATCCCGTACTTGCGGGCTTCTTCTGCGCTGCCCACCCACTCGTGCAGCCTCAGAGCGGGCTTGTCCCAGTTAATGCCATCTCGGGACTCGGCGTAGCAGATTCCGGCCGCCGTGAAGTACCAGAACCGGAACAACCCGTCGTCCTCGCGAATCACCGTGCCCATCGTAACTTCTCCTTCCCACGGCTTGCTCAGCGGCACGACAGGGTTCTTTTCATATTTGACCGGCTGATGAAGAGTCCTTGTCAAATCGTTCATGTATTCGATGACGACATTGTCCACAAACAACTGGCGTTTTCCGTTCATGTGGATCGATTCCATAGGCCAGTTGCGGCCGTACTTGATGCGCAGGTCGGTTTTCCAGAAATCCTCCCAACGGATTTGCTGGTTCTGGCCCAGAAGGGGTGCCGTCCCGAACAGAAGCGCCATGACAAGCAGCTCGGGTGAGAACCGGAAGCGGCGGCCATGCAAGTTCATTTCCATCTCTCCTTTTGCTTTTACTCCTCGTCGTGCCCCGTACCTTGGTCCCACATAGTGCGACTGGTCACCTGGCCGGGTGCCCGTACATAGTCTTCGGTATATCGGCTGACCCCCAGGATGGCGTGATAGCCGCCCCACCACTCCCGCCGCTCGCCTCGGCGTGTCCGGCGATGAATCAACAGATCGAGATCCGGGCTGATTTGATCATCTTCCCGATAAGGGATGCGGGGGATTTTGCTGATTGTGTAGAGCGTGAGAATCGTCCCATCCTGCAGTTGAGTCGAGGTCGGATAGTCGACCAGGCCGGGGAGGCTGTCATCTCGGATTACCTTTTCATTCTCGTAATCCCAGCTCAAACCCAGATCATGGCTCAGGCATGCCCTGGCCCCATAGGGATGGCGGCGATGTGCGTAGGTGCAAAGCACTTTTCCGCTTCTAAGCAGGATCAGTTGAGCCGGATACCCCCAAATGGGAGTCTTCTTAAACGGACTCCAGGAAATGCCGCCGTCGTCCGACATACTCTGGTAGAGATGGCCGCCGACAGCCGCCCGGAACTTGTGGCAGCGCATCATGGCCATCACTTGTCCGTTAGGCAACTCGAGAAGCTCGGTTTCGTTGAATTGAAGTTTTTTCTCCTTATCCTCAGCAATGGGATGAAAAGACCAGGTCTTTCCTTTATCCCGAGAGCGCAAGACAAAGGAGAACTCCGGCATGTGCTGTCCTGACCCCGAGTATTCTTCAACCTTATCGGGCCCTTCCCGTATCCGTCGGCCGGTACAGGCGGCCAGAAGCGTTCCGTCCTTAAGCTGAATCGGCCGGCGGAACGACCCATAGACCCGTGAAAGCGGAGGAAGATCGATGACTTGGTGGGTATAAGTTTTTCCGCCATCCTCGGAACGGGCGCAGGAGAGATGTGTCTCGGTGCCGACGACCCCGGGAAAAGTCGCGAACACCACCATTCCCTGCCTGGCCAGCTCCTCCTTCATCGATTCAGGCCAGAGGTCGGCGCCCTCCCGGTCGACGGTCTCCGGATTTGCCCCGACGCTCTTGAGCAGGGCCCGCTTTTCCTCCACAGAGCGGCCGCCACCCATGTAGATGCGTACGAGGGTGCCGTCTCTCAGTTTCGATTCCATTGGGTCAAGGACCGGGCCCTCGTACGACTGCCAGGTGATACCGCCGTCGGCCGAGCGCCATAGGAAGTCCTTGCGGGATTCGACGTAAACATCATTGGACCATCCCTGCTCGAGCGAGCTTGAGGCGCGAACCACGACACTGCCGTCGTTCAGCATGTGGAATTGCCTGGTCAAAGACATCCTCCACCGGTCCTCGTCGCGAAGTACAACGTCGATTTTCCAGGGTCCTCGCGACTTGATGGCCACGAATTCGGGAGGAGTCGTCTGCGGCGGGAGTATTTGGCCGGTATCGTAAAGCGAAGTGGTCGCTTCCTGAAGCCTGGCGCCGGAGGATCTCCGAAAAAAAGCGCCCAGAGCGCCCATTGACCCGAGAGACCCTCCTAAAAAGCCTCGCCGTGTAAACCAGTGACTCATTGGTACCTCCGTTGTTGAATAGCGCACACGTCGCTTATTGGGCGAATTACACTGATGACGCGGACTAAAGGCGCGCAGTCGTCCTATGTCCAGTTGTCTTATTCCGCCCGTGAATCTTGCTGGTAGTCGACACGCACCTCGGAAACACGCGGAGTAGATCCGCTGCCCTTGGCGCCCAGGGCCAGCCGGTACTGAATCCATCGTTGTCCGTCCGCCGCTGCCGGTAATCGGGCCCCGTTTTCGAGCCACGGTTCCTGCCAGGGCGACTGATCCAGCGCCTCGCGCGTTGAGGCGTATCGAATCTGCGCGCGCACCCAGGTTTTGTCCGGGATATCGGCTTTCCAGCTGATCGCCGTGGCCCTGGCAGAAGCGGGGAGTTCAAAGGGCGCCGACACGTAGTACTCCTCGGGACCGCGGTCCAACTGATTGCCTGGGTCGACGGGGATCATGCCGTGCGGTCCCATGCTCG
>DAOTAI010000462.1:0-3985 GCA_035593865.1 Acidobacteriota bacterium | reverse complement strand
GACAATTGTTGCTATATGAACGATTTAAGGCCCGCCTGAAGGCGGTACTACAAACCGGTGGTACCCGTTTTGCCGGATTCTGGAGACTCGGGCCCGACAGCAGAAAAACCAAAATTTTCACAATCTTCTGTTGACAGCATACAGGCGCTCTGCTAGATTTTTAACGTCTGTTGTGCCTCGCATTCCTGTTGGCGAGAGGGGAAGAATGGGTGATTGTGATCTGAGACCGCTTTTCATGACTTGGGTCATTTGGGCCACGATTTTTTCGAGCTCATTGCATGGAGCGTCTCCAGAACCCGTTCTGACGTTTCCTTACCTGGCAATCGGACCCCGCATCGAGGTCGAAGTAAATCTCGCTAATCCCGCGTCACAAATCGAATCTGGAGAAATTCGCTTTCTGGATCACCAAGGAAGCGAGATGCCCGTTCTCATTAACGGGAAGGAGGCCAGTTCCCTGAATTTCTCTGTACCGCCGCGAAGCGGTCGCAAGTTCCGCATCTCCGCGGCCGGGGACCGGACGGAGATACAGGTGGGTTACGCGCTTGTTTTCGCCGATAACTTGAAGTCGTCGCTTGTCGGTAATGTCGTCTTTACCTTAAATAACGTGTTTGAATTATCGGTGCCGAATTCCCGGCCCACGACTTCCGCGCAGATCTTTTCTGAGCGTTCGGAAGGCGTCAACACCGGATACGCGTTGCTCAACCCGGAAAAGAAACCCATCTCGATTCAGATCGTGATCCGGGATCAGGACGGTCGTGAGGTGGCAGGAAAATCCCTGGAAGAAGAGCTGCTGCCCGGGCACATGAAGAGCGGGTTTTTGTCCGATATCATGGAGTGGAGCCTTGGAGAGTCTGAGTTCATCGGCACCCTGGAATTTTCCTCAAACTCACCGTTTCATATAATGGGACTGCGGCAGAGAGAGACTCTCTCGCTGGCTGCTCTTCCGGCTGCAGTAAATAGCGGGCCGGTCGTCGGATCTCAACTCTTGTATTACCTCGACACCGGAATCGACCTCATCAAGGCCGGCCACCCAACAGAAAAGCTGGAATCCCAGACCGTCTTCGATCTCACAGGATTCGACAAGCCTTTGAAACCTTCGAGGTTAAAGATCACGAACAACAGCCGGACTAATGCGGTCACCTTGCACTTCTATTACCTGAACGACCAGGGTCGGGACTACCTCGATTTTCTGGTGGTGCTGCTGTGCGGCGAGACCCTGGTCTTTGACCCGTTCGACTTTGAAATCCCCGGAACTGGCTTGCGGACGTCCCACTTCTTGTTTGGCAAGGACCTGGAGGGTCTGTCGCCCAAAGAGGCGGAGAGATTCAGGGCTATTCATTTTGGGACAGGGCGCTTTCTCCTTTCGGTGGTCGCAGTAGGCGCCCCGCTGGACGCCGATCTCAAGGCGGATCTTCTGCATCCTAACGAGATTACCAACATCGATATGGGGTGCGGGATTACCACTCGCAACACGGGGTCTGAGAGTGGTTACGAGACAAAGGCAAACCTGCATTCTCTGAATGCACTTCCAATCGCCTTTGACTATCTTTCGGGAAGCTTTGTGGACCCCGCCACCGGAAGGGAGGGTCCGAGTTTTGCGGCCGACGATGCCCTTAAACAGCTTTCTCGTTTCACTCGTACCCGGATTCCCATAAAGGACGGTTTTGTACTGCAGACGCCTCCCGACGCCAGTCTTCTTGACTACATGGCCGGGCGGCAAATAACGACGGCAGCAGGTTCTGCCGTTCCTGAAACAGCGATCTTCTGCTGGGGGAGTGAACCCTTTACCTTTCTCGCACCATGAGCAAGATGATGTCTCCGGCTGAGCTACGGCTGACCCAAAAACTGGCCCAGTCTTCTCACCCCCCTCGAAGCCTGGTCAGTTAGAAGCTGATCAGCTTGGCTTGGCCGGAGATGTCATCTTGCTCCCCGTCTTGTTGCACGGAGTCCCGACAATCTGCAAGAGGTTGATGAGGTGTGGGTGAGAGCGCCGAAATCCTCACTTGAGGTTCGTAAAGTCGCTCAATCGATCAAGACTATGCCAGACGGTTTGTGTCCAGCGAGTCCGGGTTTGCTCTGGAATGGTGGGACCCAGTTTCGGCAGTTCGTCAAGGAAGGTAATCAGGTTTAGTGCTGCCGCCCGATATTGATTCGTGCGCAGGTCTTGAAGAGCACTGTCGAGCAGCTGTTTCAAAGCCTGCTCCTTCTCCCCGGCGGGGATCTCAGAAAGAATTTCGGCGATTGCCTTTTCCATCTTGGGGAATCGCAATTCCCAAATCACCGCTCGAACTTCGCTCTCAGCGACATTTACCAAATTGCCGGCGATCTGGCCCCGGCGGTTCATCTTAATCGGCTGAGCTACCACTTGGGGTTCCTGCTTTGAGGCAAAACTGACCTTGGACAGATCCTCCGCGAGATTAGCCGAAGGGAGATTTGAGCCGATCAGGGAGATGGACGAAGTCGCGCTCGAGAGTTGTTCCCAGTCTACATGAGGCCGTAGCGCATCGGGGACGGAGACCGCTCGAACTTCCTGACCTCGCCGCCAGGTGAACACCTGCTCCTCGCCTTTCTCATCAACCGCCAGCGCCATCACTTCTCCCGCATCGTCAATTTGAACCGCGCAACTGGCGACAGTATTGACAGGAAAGTCCAACAGGACCAGTCCATCGGAAGGATTCCAATAAAACGCTTGCGGCCGGCTGTCCTTTACAAATTGCGCCGAACCAACGACCTCAGCGTGGTCGTTCATGTCGGTGGGCCTGGCTCGGACGTCGAGTTCCCCAATCCGCCGGAAATTGTTAGTCTCCGGATCCCAGAAGAAAGAATATGCACCCGCCCAGGCGACGACTTGGCCCCGGTTGTTCAAGGCTACGACTGTTGAACCTCCCAGATCAATCATTCCGGTTTCAGGGCTCCAAACAAAAGCGCTCTGTGTGCCGAAGGAGGTCTGACTGGCGCCGGCCACCTGGCCCCGGTCATTCAGTTGAAGCGCCCGGGTCGATTCGCCGCCTAAGGTGCCAATATTCAGGATCGTGTCTTCGTCCGGAGACCAGAGGTAATTGGCCTTGTCGCCCGCCGCAATCAGGACCTGTCCCGGGTTATTGATCTTGGTTGCCTGGCAGTCCTCGGACGGACAGGGAAGAGTGCTGAAACCCTTCGATTTATCCCAGATGAAAGGCTGGCTTTCACCACCCGCATCTATGCTGGCGCCGACGACGCTCCCATCCTGATTGATGTCGGCCGCGACGCTCTGGACGCCATCGGCTGTTTCAATATCCAGCCGCTCCATAACGAGATCGGGGACCTCGGTGTCGGGCGACTCGCCCTGAGGTGGCGGATCGCCGTTCGGGTCAGCGGCCGGACCGGATGAAAGGATCGCGCCTCGCGCGTAGAAGGGCGAGGCTGGATTGGTCGGATCCCACTGAAAGCTTCCTGAATCGGAGACAAATCCGGAGCGAGAAGATCTTTCGGCATTAATCGGCAACGCGCCCGCTTCTCCAACAGTGCTCGCGCTCCCAGGCCGCGGCTCGGATGGAGCCGTCCTCCTTTCGCTATCCTGTCCGCCGCCCTCGAACCCCAGGAACGATCCGGCCGAAAGACCCGAATTACCCTGAAATACCGAGCGCCACCAATTGGATAAGTCGGATGCAAGGCGAGAATTGGTGGATTCAATACGGCTCACCTCTCCTCCAATCCCGGCCCGGAAAGGAGGGATAATCCAAGGCTCCAGGGCCGCCAACGACGCAAGCATGCCGGCCGTCAGCGCCAGGCAGGTGGCAGTGTGCACGGGCTGCACTTTCCGGCGGTTCACTTCGGGGTCGAGAATCGTCAGAACGCGCTTCTTCAAAGCGGAAATCTGCGACAGCACTATTGACAGGGGATTCGTTCCCTGAGGTGAAGAAGCCTGAAGAAGGTAGGCGACATAGCGGGATGGCCGAGTGCCTGATTCCAGGACCAGATCGTCACAGGCCGCCTCCCGGCATAT
>DAOTAI010000461.1:0-3991 GCA_035593865.1 Acidobacteriota bacterium | reverse complement strand
CTCGGAAAGGCATCGCGACGATTCTGGAAAAGACTTCAGGACGGCGGCGTGGAAGTGCGATGCTACAACCCGCCGCGATTCGAGAGTCCCCTCGGCTGGCTTTCACGCAATCATCGGAAAACGCTGACCGTGGACGGCAAGGTAGCTTTTGTTACCGGGCTGTGTGTCGGCCGAATGTGGGCCGGCGACCCGGCTCGAAACCTGGAGCCCTGGCGCGATACGGGTGTTGAGCTTCGTGGTCCCGCGGTACGACAGGTCGAGCGTGCGTTCGCTGAGACCTGGGCAGAAATGGATGGAGGACCGATACTGGACATTCCGCGTTTCGAGGACGATGCTCGCGAAGCCGGCGAGATGAATGTCCGCATCGTGGCCACCGAACCCGCCACCGCAGGGATGTTGCGGTTAGATCAACTGGTTGCCGCGCTGGCGCGTGACAGGCTGTGGCTGACCGACGCTTATTACGCAGGCACTACCTCTTATCTTCAGGCTCTGCGAGCGGCCGCCAAAGACGGTGTCGATGTCCGGCTCCTGGTGCCCAACGGGACTGACATTCCCCTGTTGCGTCCGCTTTCGCGCGCCGGGTACCGACCTCTCCTCGAAGCCGGCGTGCGGATATTTGAGTGGAACGGCACGATGCTGCATGCCAAAACTGCCGTGGCCGATGGACGCTGGGCCCGGGTAGGCTCGACCAACCTGAACATCGCGAGCTGGCTAGGAAATCTCGAACTGGACATCGTCATTGAAGACCGTTCCTTCGGCCTCCAAATGGAACAGATGTATCTCGAGGATTTATCCAATGCCACCGAGGTTGTGCTGACTGAAAAGCAGAGAGTGCAAAGCCCCGGTGAACCGCGCCATCCCCGTCCTGCCCGGTTGCGCGAGGGAGGCAGCGGGAGCCGGGCGGCGGCGGGAGCGCTCAGAGTAAGTAACGTCATCGGCGCCGCCTTCACTGGCCGGCGGGTCCTCGGCCCGGTCGAAGCACGGCTGACACTGATCAGCGGTCTTCTCCTGTGCGCCTTGGCTATTCTCTTCCTGATATTGCCGTCATTGCTTGTTTATCCTGTGGTCGTGCTTTGCGCCTGGGGTGGAATAACCCTCGTTTATCGAGGAATTCACCTCTGGCATAAGCGAGAACGACGGCGCGAACCGGCAAATCAATCCAGCGTCGGCAAGAAGGCATGATAAGAAATCGGTGAAAGAATCATGACCAAGAAAGACGTTAAACGGGAAGTGGCCCCCAGGGACAACCGGCGGCCCTCCAACCAATCCGACCAGTCTTCGTCGTCGCCTCCGTGGCGTACCGAGGGGCTTCCTCCGCAAAAGCCTCAAAAGCAGCGTCCCAGCTGGCTCACCATGGCAGCTTGTCTGCTGGGTTACGCCGTGCTCTTCGGCCTTCTGACGATGCAGGATCGGATGGACGATCCGCAACCGATTCCCTATACCGAGTTCAAAAGCCAGGTTGAGCGAGGCAATGTCAACGAAGTCTTCGCGCGGGGCAACACCATCGAGGGCGAGCTCAAGAAGGCAGCGCCCCTGCCTGCAGCGCCGGGCGAAGATAGAACGAAACAACGGACTTACCTGAATTTTAAAACCGAACGACCAACCTTCGCCGCCGACGACCTGCTTTCTGAACTGGTCGCGAGTGGGGCCACCGTGAGAGCGACGCCTCTCGTTGAGCAACGCGGCATACTGACCAATCTGCTCATCTCTGTCGCCCCGTTTCTACTGTTGATTCTGTTTTATGTCTGGATTTTCAGACGCCAGAGGTTCGCGGCAGGGGGCCTTTTTGGCGGGAGCCCTCGCAAACCGGTCGATCCAGCGACCGTTCGCGTCACCTTCGATGATGTAGCCGGTATCGACGAGGTTGAGGCTGAAATCAGCGAGGTGGTCGATTTTCTTCGCAATCCGGTTAAATACCAACGTCTCGGCGCACGCCCCCCTAAAGGAGTGCTGTTAGCCGGACCACCGGGGACCGGCAAGACATTGCTCGCCCGAGCCACTGCCGGAGAAGCTAACGTCCCCTTTTTCAGCGCCAGCGCCTCGGAGTTTATCGAGATGATCGTCGGGGTTGGCGCCAGCCGTGTGCGTCAGCTCTTTGCGGAAGCTCGCAAAGTGGCTCCGGCAATCATTTTCATTGACGAAATCGACACCATCGGACGTGCACGCGGTACCACGACAGTGGGCGGTCATGACGAGCGGGAGCAGACCCTCAACCAGCTTCTTACCGAGATGGATGGGTTCTCCGGTCACGAAGGAGTGGTTGTGCTTGCCGCAACCAACCGTCCGGACATACTCGATCCCGCGCTTCTGCGTCCCGGTCGGTTCGACCGCACCATCATTGTCCACCCGCCTGATCACGCCGGGAGAGTCGCGATTCTCAAAGTTCACACCCGCAAGATCCCGCTGGCCCCCGATGTGAATCTGGAGCAACTGGCTGCAGCGACTCCCGGTATGACCGGCGCCGATCTGGCTAATCTGGTCAACGAAGCAGCGCTTCTTGCGGCACGCCGGGGGCAAGAAGCCGTTTCTCAACGTGAGTTGACCGACGCACTGGAGAAAGTCCAGCTGGGCACTGCTCGTAAAGTCGTGATTTCTGAGGAGGACCGGAGACGCACCGCGTACCACGAGGCCGGCCACGCCCTGCTGGGAATGCTCCAGCCAGGCGCCGACCCGGTTCGGAAGGTCTCCATTATTCCGCGGGGCCGCGCGTTGGGAGTCACCCTTTCAACCCCCGAGCAGGATCGTTACGGCTATGACGAAAACTATCTTCGAGGCCGCATCATCGGAGCACTGGGCGGCATGGCCGCCGAGCAGGAGGTTTTCAAGGTGGTGAGTACCGGGGCCGAGAGCGACTTACAGGCAGTCACCCGGATTGCTCGCTCGATGGTCGGCCGCTGGGGCATGTCGGATCGCATCGGCAGGATTGCGGTACTGCCGCCGGAAGGCGATCCTCGAATGGCCGGCATCTCTGATCACTTGCTGAACGCGGTTGACGAAGAGGTCCGACGTATCACCGATGAATGCTATGCCGAGGCCCGGCGATTGATCCGGGAGAACAGGAACCGGCTTGATCGAATCGTCGAGGAACTATTGAAGCGGGAAACCCTCGATGAGCACGAGATCTATGCCGCCGCCGGGATCGATCGTCAACCGACCCCCGTCGGAGCTTCCGTCGGGGTCGGACCCGATCCGACCCCGGCGGAAGAGCAAGCAGACGAGGTCTCGATAGCCGCCGCCAAGAGGGGTACCGAACCCGCCCCCCGCGGCGGTTGAGTAAAGCACTTTTAGGGCGCCCTTTAGGTGGGGCTACGAACTGGATTCGGCAAAGACGTGACGGACGAAGAGTGTGCGGTTTTGTGGCCAGGCTCTCCAGAGTCCGGCACCGGGCATGTTTTAGCGGACGTCAGTGTGCAAGGAAGTGTCCCTAAGCTTCCCCCCGCTGGAGCTCCAAAACGAGCACCAGGCAACCATCTGTTCGTAGTCCCGCCTTTAGACGGGCTTTAAACCGAAGGGTCTCCTCCCAATGGGCCTGAGAGAGTGAATCGATCGATTTAAGCCCGCCTAAGAGCGGGACTACGAACACGGTTTCACGAAATTGCAAGTCTCTATTTATCAATTACTTCGGGCCTGCTGGAGTGCTATTTCCTGAAGTGGCTTAAATGTTTTAATTTCAGCGGTTTGCAGGAGCACATAAGGCGCTTTTCGGCCTCTTTTACCCCCCTTTTTGGGGCCACTTTAGGCGATTCCGAATGGCGCGGAATCTCGGAGCGCCTTGAGACCTGTCGTCCTGCTCCCTGACCACCATCAGGCCGGTGCTGGTCACATCTGAGGTCCGTCAGGACCGACAACGTTTGTGGAAACGACCGAAGGCTCAAGACCCAGGTCCGTAGGACCGGCACGTGAACTCGTGCACCGCTCCTCACCTGTCAGTGTCTGCCGCCAAAGGCCACTTTTGCCGCTTGGGCTCAACTGCAAGTCACGTGTCGGTCCT
>DAOTAI010000020.1:0-23295 GCA_035593865.1 Acidobacteriota bacterium | reverse complement strand
CGAACATCGGCAAGATCCATCATCGGGAACACCGACTGGTCGACGCCGAGCGTGCCTTTCGCATGGCGCTGTTGCGAGACCCGTACCACCCGGAAGCCTACTACTACCTGGGCAGGGTCATGGAAGACCTGAACTGCCTGGATGAAGCCATCGCCTGTTACGACAAGGCACTGGAAATCAATCCCGATTTGAAGAGCGGCTACTACCGAATGGGAAGAGCCTGCGCGAAAGCACAACTCTGGGAGCGCGCTCTCAAGCACTGGAACTACTACCTGATGCTTGACCCCGACAGTCCCCGCTCTGACTTGATTCGTCGCCAGATCAAAGAACTCTCTCTGTTGCTCACAGAGTGAGTCCAACGATTCAAGGTTCGAGGTGGCTTTTCACCCCATCAAGCCCTCAAATTGAAGGTCGAGATTTGAGCGGCCAAGCGTTCCGCGATTTCAAAGAAAGCTGCTGCCGTCGCGCTTCCCGGATCGGCCAGCACTACCGGCTTGCCGGTATCGCCCGCGACTCTCAACTCCGTAACGAGAGGGATGCTGCCCAGGAAGGGCACATCGTAACGCTGGCTCGTGCGCTCCCCGCCGCCATGGCTGAAAATATCAGTACGTTCGCCGCAATGGGGACAGGTGAAATAGCTCATATTTTCTATAATGCCCAAAACGTTCACCTGCACCTGCCTGAACATCATCACTCCCCGCCGGGCATCAGCCAGTGCGACGTCCTGTGGGGTGGTAACAACGACACCGCCGCTTAGTGGAACCGACTGCATAATGGTGAGCTGCGCGTCCCCCGTTCCAGGCGGGAGATCGGCGATCAGGTAATCCAGTTCTCCCCATGCCACCTGGTAGAGGAACTGCTGAATGACACCGTGAAGCATCGGGCCGCGCCAGATGAGCGGGGTATCACCCTGGGCGAGAAAACCCATGGACATGACCTTCATGCCCTGGGCCTCGATTGGCTCGATTCTTCGATTGTCACCGGTCGGTTGCCGGTTGACACCAAGCATGATAGGAACATTCGGCCCATAAATGTCGCAATCAAGGAGACCTACACGTGCGCCCTTCTGGCTGAGAGCGCAAGCCAGGTTAACAGCGACGGTCGTCTTGCCCACCCCGCCCTTGCCAGAGGTGACAGCGACAATATTCGACACGCCTTCAATCGGCTTTCGCTCGACAACCGCCTTGTGCTTAGGCACGACAGCTTCCATTTTTATATTCACCTGACTGACTCCCGGGATGCTTTCAACCGCCCGCCGCGCCTGAGCTTCCAACTGCTCGCGCACCGGACAGGCCGGGGTAGTCAATACGAATCGAAAAGCGACCGCGCCTCCGCAGATCCGAATGTCGTGGATCATTCCTAAGGACACAATGTCCTTATGCAGATCGGGATCGTGAACTGAACGTAACGCATTCAAAACTTGCTCTTGACTTACTGGGTTCTCCATGGGTAAGCAGCCATCTTACCACATGGGCTATACTGAGCCGTGCCAAGTCAGAGGAGGGACGACGATGACAAGACCGCGTGTAACGACTGCACTTCTGTTGATCACATGCTTTCTGACCGTGCTTCCCGTACTTCGGGCGCAACCTGGGAAGGCCCCGATCCCTGTTATTTTTGATACCGACATCGGGTCGGATATCGACGACACGTGGGCATTGGCGCTGCTACTAGCATCGCCGGAACTCGATCTGAAAATGGTGGTCACTGACAGCCATGACGTCGTCGGAAGGGCCAAAATTGCGGCCAAGTTTCTTCAGGCCGTCGGCCGGACGGATGTCCAGATAGGCATCGGCAAGCGCATGGACGACAAAGGTGGCCCCCAGTTTGAATGGGCCGCCGATTACGATCTGAAATCCTATCCGGGAAAGGTGCATGATGACGGCGTCGACGCCATGATCAAGCTGATCATGGCGAGTTCGCAGCCTGTCACCCTCATTGTGGTTGGACCGGCTCCGAATATCGAAGAAGCTCTCCAGCGCGAACCTGGCTTGACGAAAAAGGCCAGGATCGTGGCCATGAGCGGGAGTGTCTACAAGGGCTACGGCAACAAATCCCAGCCAGAGCCCGAGTACAACGTAAAAGACCATGTTTCATCCAGCGCCGCCATGTACCGGGCGGCCTGGCCCGTTCTTATTGCTCCGCTTGATACTGCCGGTCTCATTCAACTAGACGGGGAAGAGTACCGGAAGGTCTTTGAGGCAGATAACCCTTTGTGCCGCACTCTTCTACAAAACTACCGGGTGTGGTTGAAGAACCAGAGAACAACTCTGAACTTCCGACGGCAAAGCTCCACCCTGTTTGACTGCCTGGCCGTTTTTCTCGCCTACAGCAACGAGTTCGTAAAGATCGAGCGGATTAAGCTGGAAGTGACGCCGGATGGGATGACACGGGTATCGGAGTCGGGCAACCCGATCGACGTGGCGGTTGAGTGGACGGACCTTGAGGGATTCGAACGTATGCTTGCCGACCGCCTGGCTCGCGGTGTAGCAAAACCTCCGCGCCCTCCTGTGCGAGGGAGCATGAGACCCAGGTAATTTCCCTATTCCTGAACCAACAACTAATGACACGAATTCACGCGAATTCGTGTCATTGGAGACTTTACTTCGACTGCGCTTCCAGGAACTTCTCGGCATCCATGGCGGCACGGCACCCTGCCCCGGCCGCCGTTATAGCCTGACGATAATGGCGGTCGTGGACATCACCCGCCGCAAAAACGCCCTCTACGCTGGTCTTTGATCCGTCATAGACGACCACGTAGCCATTCTCCAGCTCCAACTGCCCTTCGAAGATCTCCGTGTTTGGTTTATGGCCGATAGCGACAAACACTCCATCAAAGGGAAGCACCGCTTCTTTTTCCGTCTTGACGTTCCGGACTCGCACCGCCTCGACCCTCTGAGCGCCAGCGTCGAGGATCTCTGTGACCACGGTGTCCCAGACAAATTCGATTTTCGGATTCATCATCGCCCGCTCGGCCATGATCTTTGAGGCGCGCAGCTGATCGCGCCGATGAATCACTGTCACCTTGCGAGCAAACCGAGTCAGGAACAGGGCGTCTTCCATGGCAGTGTCTCCTCCGCCGACTACAGCGACGCTCTTGTCGCGGAAGAAGAAACCGTCGCAGGTCGCGCAGCTCGAAACACCACGACCGATGAGGCGGCGTTCGGACTCAAGTCCGAGCCATTTGGCCGACGCGCCCGAGGCGATAATGAGCGCATCGGCTTCGTAAGAGCTGTCGGACGTCCGGAGTACGAAGGGTCGCCTGCTCAAATCGACGCTCGTTATGACTTCCTGCTTGTACAGCGCGCCGAATCGCTCGGCCTGCTGCTTCATCAACTGCACCAGCTCAGGCCCCATGATCCCGTTCGGGAACCCGGGGAAGTTTTCAACGAGGGTTGTCAGCGAGAGTTGACCGCCTGGCTCCAGTCCCTCAAAGACGAGAGGCTCAAGGTTTGCCCGAGCCGTGTAGATAGCGGCTGTTGAGCCTGCACAGCCAGAACCGATAATTATGACCTTATGTGGCATCTGCCAAAGATTACCAGAAAACAGCCAGTTTCTTTAGATGTGTCACTGATCAGCGGCCACCGGGTGTCCGTAGACCTCAATCCAGTCTATGCGGGACGAAACCGGGGTACCAGCGCCCGGCTCGAGGTCTGTGAACCCTACTTCCACAACCCGTGACAGGTCCGGCGGCTTTCCTCCAGGAACGGGCACAAATTTCTCGATGTCAAAGGCCGACCAGGTCACTTGGTCCAGAACAAAGCTGAAGACATGCCATTCATTTGAATTCGTGTCTGTCTGATCAGAGACGTAGAAGCTTCCATCAGCCAGTCGTATCAATATTCTGGGAAACCGCTGCCCGCTTTGGCGTGAGCGCCATCTGATAACCCCGCCGTTGGAGAAGTCAACCGCCGAGCCGATCTTTGAAAGAGTGACCGCCCAGGTGCCCTTACATTCGCCCGACCAGATGTAATAGGGATCATCTGCGGGCTGATCATGATGAGATTTCTTGATACTGTCCTTTGCCGTGCCGTATGTATGCAGGACCAGGCCGGGAGTGGCAACGTGCTCCTGAGTCACAGGTAGGGCGGCGGGGATTTCCTTCCAGTCTTCTCTGAACCAGAGCGGGGCACCCGACGCCGGCTGGGCGATCAGGTCAACGACGAAGGAACATGTGACCATAAACGCTGCAAAACCGACGAGCGCCAATGCGGTCAATGTCGGGAACTTACTGTGGAGGCTCGTTATCATAGAGGAAGGATACCGCTGCTTTCCCCGAGAAGCCAAGCCCGCTTTTCTAGATCGCTTGATACTGCTGTTGGATCACTTCCGCACCGTAAATGCGTTCCAACCTGCGGATCGTGAAATGACCCCGCGCGACATCCTGGAAATGACTGATAAAGATCGAATTGACCATGGCGCCTCCGGCGGCGCCAACCACTGGCACTGCCATAGCTGCGGCTTTCTCGGAAACGGCGATTCCGAAGCGCGAGCTGACTGCAGTAATGAACCGGACCAAAGCGGGCGCCCCACGATTCACGGCTCCACTTTCGGCCAGGAACCGAGCAGCCTCGCTGACCGATCGGGCGAGCGCGGCCCGGATGGCGAAGTACCCGGTCTCGGCCGCATCATCTCCTGGTTGCCGACCGCCGATGGCAAAAACTTCAAGACAGGAAAGGCGCGACTCCATCTGCGTCAGGTCCTCGCCCTCCTCACGGGCAATATCGGCGATGGAGCGTAACATCAGGACTGTGGAAAGGGGCAGTTCGAGCAGCAGGCCCGCCAGGCCGAAAGCGCCACCTGCCGCTCCGGCAGCCGCCACGGCCACGCGATGAAAACTGCCGCTTTTGGGATTCGCCGGACGCCCCTCGAGCGACTTGACGGCCGCATCCAAAGCCTTCATCAAAGCGTCGTTGACCGCTTTCTGAATTGCGGCGGACCATTTTTCCGGGAGCATGCCGAAACCTTTTTCAAGCGGCAGCCCCACACTGTCCGCCAGTCTGGCCGCAAGACTGGGCTTTTCAAGAAGCCACTTGGCCGTTCGCAACTGCTCCAAATGCGTGTCACCTATTTCCATGGCTTCATTCTGCCATGAAACATCAGTAGCGTGCCGTCGGGCCGTCCCCCTCCCTGTCATTGCCGCCGGCCGGGTAAAGTGCTATCGGCTCCGTTCCTCGAATTTCGCACGCAGCATTGCCCAGCGGGAGAACCGAATCCGAAGCGCGGATGCCGCTCTCCTTATTCGTGATACTGTAATAAGAAAGGGGAGAACTCATGGAAAAAGCTCGAGTAGCGGGCGTTGCCACGGCTGTCCCCAAGTACAAAGTTGACCAGGAGATGATAGCCAGCCTGGCGCCTTCGGTCTTTGGCCCATCTTTCCCGGATTTCAGCCGGCTGCTTCCCATTTTTGCGAACACCCAGGTCAGACACCGGTACTTTGCCCAGCCGATTGAATGGTTTCTGGCACCCCATACCTTCCAGGAGTCCAATGAGGTTTACCAGAAAACCGCGTTCGAACTGGCCTGCCGCGCCGCCCAAACCGTAATGACCGAGACCGGGGTGATGCCGGAACAGGTCGGGATGATCCTGTTTGCATCCACCAGTGGAATAGCAACGCCGAGCCTGGACAGCAAACTCATACAAGCTCTCGGTCTTTCCCGCAACATTCCCAGGTTACCGATCTGGGGACTTGGATGCGCCGCCGGAGTTGCCGGTCTTGCCAGGGCCGCCGAGATGGCGTCTGTCCTCCGGGGTAAGTACCTGCTTTTTGTAACCGTCGAGCTTTGCAGTCTTACGTTCCAGCTTGGAGATTTGTCCAAAGCCAACCTAGTCGCCACTAGCCTGTTCGGCGACGGCGCCGCCGCTCTTCTTATCGGGACCGAGACGGACGGACCCGAACTGCTCGGAGCTTACAGCCATCTCTGGGACAATTCCGAAGACATCATGGGCTGGGATCTAGTCGAGACCGGGCTTAAAGTACGTCTCTCCCGAGATCTCCCCTCCCTGGTCCGAAATGAAATGCCGAAGTTGTTGAACGCCGCGGCGCGAGCCTGGGGGATTTCGCGAGAAGAGATCCGGCATTTCGTAGTCCATCCCGGCGGGGCCAAAGTGCTGGATGCGTTCGCCAAGACCGCTGGGATCAGCGCTTCTGCCCTGAAACACTCTTACGTCGTCCTTCATGAGTACGGCAACATGTCGAGTCCTACGGTACTATTCGTGCTTCGACATTTCCTCGACACCACTCCGCCCGCCGGCGACCTCGGGTTGATGCTGGCCTTTGGCCCCGGTTTCTCGGCTGAACAAGTTCTTTTTCGATGGTAACGGTCTTGCTTTTCAGCCTTGCTCTCGGCATCGGGCTCGAGCGCTTTTTCGAACTCAGGCTTTCGCGTCGGAATCGCCTTCGGATGCTCGAGGCGGGCGGTTGCGAATGCGGGGCTCGACACTATCCGCTGATGATATCCCTGCATGTCCTCTGGTTTATCGGCTGGATAACGGAGGGGGCCTGGCGCGCTCAACTTGACCAGCTTTGGCCTCTGTGGCTAGGCCTTTTCGTTCTTGGCGACCTGTTACGGTACTGGTGTATCTTGTCTCTACGCGGTCATTGGAGCACAAAAATCGTCGTTCTCCCGGGCAAAAAGCTTGTCCGGGCGGGACCTTACCGCTTCTTTCGCCATCCCATTTATTTCGCCGTAGTGATCATCCTGTTCTCGGTGCCGATGATCTTCGGCGCCTGGATCACCGCTCTCACGATCGGCGTACTGAACCTCGCGTTCCTGCTTCTGGTGCGGATCCCGGCCGAGGAAAAAGCACTGCGGCTGATGATTGAAGGTCGACCTTCGACCTGACCGGGGATCTCCGGCTCCAGAGTCCGAGACTGGGAGTGAACACACAAAATCGTCAAACTTCGAGCGCGTCCAGACCTGTCGTCCTGCTCCCTGACCACCATCAGGCCGGTGCTGGTCGCATCAGAGGTCCGTCAGGACCGATCTCTTTTTGAAAGAACCTATTTTGTGAAGCGCCAGACTACGAACAAAGGACGCCTGCTCCAAGGCCGCGCGGTAGAGCAGGGTTCTGGAAGAGTCGGCCCCTCGCCACGCTCCCCCTGCGCGTGGTTGACCCGTGCAGACCGATGGTTAATCATGGAGGTGAGCCATTTGACGCTCAGCTTTCAGTCGTCAGCTCTCAGGCTGTTAGTCGAAGTCTTTAACTTAAACGATTCTATTGTTCATCCGTCTCTCATCCACAGTGTGGCACCGGCTCGTCGCGGCCTTATATGACCGGATGCTGGCCCCTGTCGAGGACAGCTGGCTTCGTGAAAAGCGACGTGAACTGCTGAGATGGAGCCAGGGGCAAGTACTCGAAATCGGTGGAGGCACCGGTGCAAACCTTCCCTGTTACCGGGAGTCGGGGCGCCTGGTTTTCACCGACCCCGACCCAGCCATGCTTGGCAAATCAACCCGCCGACTTTACCGCCACGCACACGAGACAGTGCGGGTGCAGTGCCGAGCTGAGAATCTCCCCTTTGGATCAGGCACATTTGACACCGTAGTGGCAACCCTGGTTTTGTGCAGCGTCTCGAATCCCGCGCGTTCTCTAGCAGAAATTGGGAGAGTGCTCAAAAGCGGCGGCCGCTTTTTGTTTCTGGAACATACCCGGGGAGAAGAGAGCATTGCGAGATGGCAGGATCGACTGACACCGGTTTGGTCAAGACTGGCTCTTGGTTGTCATTTGAATCGCGACACGGTCTCACTGATTCAAAATGCGGGATTCCACGTGGCTCGCCTCGAGCGTCATCACCCGCCGGTCATGCCCCGACTTTTCCATCCCACCTATGTCGGGGTTGCATTGAACAAGACAGGCCGCTCTGTTTCTCGAGACGAGTTCCAAAGGTCTGGTAATATTGGTGCTCAAGGAGGTTCTCGATGACTCAAGTAACACGTCGTCGTTTCCTGCGTGACGGGCTGACAGGAGTGGGCGCGGTCGCTTGTTCCGGCTCGCTACTAACAGGCGCTCCGACCCGAAAGTCTGCTACTGACCTCGTAACTTTGGGCCGATCCGGAATCAAGGTCACCCGCCTTGGAATCGGTACGGGTACGCGCGGAGGCCGAGTGCAGCGCGATCTCGGTCAGGACGGATTCACCCGGCTGCTGCGATACGCCTACGATCGCGGCATCCGGTTTTTCGATACTGCTGATTCCTACCGGACCCATGAAATGGTGGGAACGGCGTTGAAAGGCATCGATCGCGACAGCTACTTTCTTCAAACAAAAATGGGTTGGAGAAACGATCCTGATCCGTTCCAAATCATTGACCGATTCCGGAAAGAGCTTCAAACCGATTACTTTGATTCACTCCTCCTTCATTGCACCAGAACAGGGGACTGGAAGGAGACGCTCAAACGTCAGATGGACCTCCTCGAAGAGGCCAAGCAGAAACAATTGGTCCGAACTCACGGCGCCTCGTGCCACGGTCTATTGCCACTGGAAGTGATGCCAGGGACGAGTTGGCTCGACGTCGCCCTGGTGCGCGTCAATCACAACGGCGCCCACATGGACGGTTTGCGGTCGCGGGATGGAGAACAAGGAGATCGGGACCGCGCGGTAACCGCGATTCGCAAAATTCACCAGTCGGGAACCGGCGTCATCGGGATGAAAATAATGGGCGAAGGAGACTTTACCGATCCTCAAGAACGGGACGCCTCGATTAAATACGTCATGTCGCTTGACTGCGTGGACGCAGTCGTAATTGGTTTCGCGAGTCCGGCCGAGATCGACGAAGCAATCGAACGGATGAACCGACACCTGAATGCGTGAGGACCATGCATCAACACATGGCAAAGGTGATTCACCCGGACAGAGATTCTCTGGGCGAACCAGCGGCGCTGTACAAACAGGCCCGTTTCCCGGTGGCACTCACCGGGGCCGGCATCTCCGTTGAAAGCGGAATTCCTGATTTCAGAAGTGATAACGGGCTGTGGCAGATTTTCCGTCCCGACGAGTATGCAACGATTGAGGCATTTACTCGGACGCCTGAGAAAGCGTGGCGACTGTACCGGGCGTTAGGCGCGGCGCTTTTCGGCAAAAAGCCATCCCCTGCCCATGCAGCCCTGAAGCAGCTCGAAACAGCGGATCACCTGAGGGCCATAATCACGCAGAATATCGATGGATTGCATTCGCTGGCTGGCAGCCAAAAGGTTCTGGAAGTCCACGGAGAACACCAGCATCTGCACTGCCTTGAGTGCGGATTCATTCGACCTTTCCAAGTTGAGGACCTGGAGGAGGGCCCGCCTCCAGTCTGCCGCCAGTGTGGTTATCCGTTGAAACCTAACATCGTCCTCTTCGGGGAAATGGTTCGAAAGATGAACGAGATTGACGAACTTCTCTCGAAGTGCGATTTGCTACTGGTCATTGGGACGTCTGCCCAGGTCTACCCGGTGGCATCCTTCCCCTATATCGTGCACGATCAAGGCGGCCTGATCTACGAATTCAATACCACTACGACGCCTCTCACTCATACGGCTGATTTCTTCTTTGAAGGAAAGGCCGGGACAACCGTCCCGGCCCTGGCGCAGGCTGTCCTGGGGGAATCAACACGCTCGATACGGGGTTGAAGGACTGTCTTTAGGCCTTTACGTACTATTTGAAACGAGCCCGTCTTGTCCTTCGAGTCCTTTTTTCCTCTCAGGCAGGCCAGCAGGCTATAATCCGCGCCCATGACCGACCCAGAGGTTTACCTTTATACGGACGGAGCCTGCAGCGGAAATCCTGGCCCCGGGGGGTGGGCTTACATCCTGCGTCATCTGCCCACAGGCAAAACCGTGGAAGCGTCAGGGGCCGAGCGACACACGACCAACAACAAGATGGAACTGACCGCTGTCATCCAGGGGCTCGCCCGCCTCAAACGCCCCGCCCGGGTGATGGTGGTGACCGACAGCAGCTACGTCCAGAAAGGAGCCGCAGAGTGGCTTCCAAACTGGAAGGCCCGCGACTGGAAAAGAAAGACCAGTTCCGGGTATGAGCCCGTCAAGAACATTGAGCTGTGGAAGGAACTGGACCGCTTGTTGCAAAAACATCAAGTAGCATTCCAACTGATCCCAGGGCATGCAGGACATCCGGAAAACGAGCGCTGCGATCAACTCGCAGTGCAAGCCTATCGTCGGCTTACGAACAACGCCCGCTGAAATACGGACACCCGCCTCTGAAGACGCGCGAAGGCTTTTCGACCCCACTCCTATACACGCTCTGGGTTGTGCTCGTCAGATCACCTCACTCCGCCAGTGGGCAATTCGCGAGGTTGACATTAGAGCAGGCCGCGGGCTACGCTCGCTTTCGAGAGCCGGTTATGTTCTGGAAGCGTGAACCAAAACCTTGCGTTACTCTCCGGATTACTGTAGTCGTTGAACCGGATGAGGACGGTTTTCACGCCTACTGCCCGGGCCTGAAAGGATTGCACGCGAGCGGGGCCTCCGAGGCCGAAGCGTTGGCCAATGCCCACCAAGCGGTTATCGCTTATCTATCCTCGCTCCAAAAGCATCATGAGCCCATTCCGGTTGGCCCCGATCTAACGGTTGCGCAGGAAGGAGAAGTGCGAAGTGTTCCTGCCTGGATGATTCACCAGATAACACTTCCATGGCCTTCTCGAAACAAACCCTCGACCAACTGAAGAACAAGACGGTAGACGAAATCATCGCTGCCCTGCGGAAGGACGGATGGACACAAGACTTCACCCGCGGTGCCGTCTTGGTCTTTCGCAAGGATACGAACCCGCCCGGCGCGTGACAATCCATTGTCACCCCAAGAAGGTTTACGGATGGTCGAAGCTTTTAGAAGCGCTCCTGACCGACATCGGCTGGAGCGAAGAGAACATGAAGCAGCTCAAACTGATCAAATAAGGGGTCTCTCACAAGCAGTAGGCGAGACTACGCCTGTCATCTGCGTAATCCGCGTATCCGTGCTATCCGCGGGAATGGGTACCCCCAGATAAGACGGATCGCACGGATTACGCGGATCGCAGGCGCACGGCTATCAAGCAGAACGTTGAAATGTACCGCGCTCCAAGTCTGTTTCTGCAAGCCTTTCAGGTGGTCCCGTCTTGACCAGCCGATCGCCCGGTGATATCAATTGCGCCTATCCTTCAGTAAAATGGAGGTCATTCACCAGGAGGCAACACAATGGAGAGTAAGATGCAACGCAGAACATTTCTGAAAGACACGGCAGTCGCGGCGGCGGGCGTAACGATACTGCCGGCGGCTACGGTCTTCGGAACAGCTGCGAACTCGACGCTTAACATGGGCGTAATCGGATGTGGCGGACGGGGTACTAATGTCGCCACGTCATTTGTCAAGCACACCGAAACTCGCCTGGCCGCAGCGGCGGATCTGTTCAAGGACCGCCTGACCGCCGCCAAGGAGGCTTTCAGTAAGGCCAATGCCGAAAAGGGACGCGCTGCCCTGGCAGAATCCAACCTCTTCCTTGGCTCTGACGCTTACCTGCGCCTGCTCGAAAGCAAGGAAGTCGACGTCGTCTTGATCGCGTCGCCTCCGTTTCTGCATCCTGAGCACCTGGAAGCGACAGTGCAGGCGGGTAAGCACGTTTATTGCGAAAAGCCGGTCGCCGTTGACGTCAGCGGCTGCAAACGCGTTATTGAGGCGGGAAAGAAAGCTGGAGACAAGCTAAGCCTTGCCGTTGGTTTCCAGATTCGCCACGCGTCCCCTTATGTCGCCATGGTGAAGAAAATCCATGAGGGAGGCATCGGCGATATAGTTACCGCGCAAGCCTGCTACTTTGCCGGCACCGTGAGAGTTCGTGATTATCCGAACGCGTCTCCGGAAGAGCGTCGACTCCGCCACTGGATCAATTACCAGGTTCTGTCTGGCGACATCCTGGTTGAGCAGGGGATACACGTGGTGGACATTGTTAACTGGACGCTGCAGGGACACCCGATTAAGGCCTTCGGCAGCCATGGACGAGCCGGCAGAAAGGATCAGGGCGATTGTTCGTCTTACTTCGTCGTCAATTACACCTACCCGAACAATGTCAACGTCGCTTTTCACTCCACTCAGTTCGATCCGGGGCTCGGCGACGTTTTCGAACGGTTTTTCGGGACCAAGGGGATTGCCGAAGCTCATTACACCGGCGGCGTATTCATTAAGGGCCCCAATCCCTGGGATTCCGGCGTTGCCCGTGGCACGAGTGAAGAAATCAGCGCCAGGGACTGGGCGACAGGCTCCTTCAGGTCCGCACTGGAGGACGCTGACCCCAACAAACAGAAAGCTTTTGTTGACAGCATCAAAAACAGTCGGTATATCAATGAGGCCGAAACCGGTGCGGAGAGCGCGCTGACCGCAATTCTCGGCCGGACTGCCGCATACAGGGGTCAAGAGGTCGCTTGGCAAGAACTGCTAGCCTCGAACGAGACTTGGGACCCCAAGGTCAATCTCAAGCAGTTCGACAGTTAGACCGGAAAGAGGGATATGGCAAGAAATACTGTACTGTTTGATGCGATTTGTAACGGAAAAGCCAATGTAGTCGAGCAAGTGGTCCGAGAGGCCATCGACCGCGGCGATAACGTAGTGGAATTACTCACCGAATCGATGATTCCCGCGATGAAGGAAATCGGTGAGCGCTTCGCCCGAAATGAGGTCTATGTGCCGGAAATGCTGATATCCGCCCGCGCCATGAACACCGGACTGAAGCTGCTTGAACCACTGCTCGCCAAACAGGGTCATCAGCCGCTCGCCAAGGTCGCCATTGGGACAGTGAAGGGCGACCTTCATGACATCGGCAAGAACCTGGTCGCCATGATGCTGAAAGGTGCGGGATTTGAAGTGGATGATCTGGGTGTGAACTGCGATGTGAACAAGTTCGCCGCGTCGGTTCAGAAAGGCTCAAGAGCCGTCTGCTGTAGCGCGCTGCTGACGACGACAATGCCGTACATGAAAACCGTTGTCGAACACTTCAAACAGTACCCGGACGTTAAAGTCATCATCGGAGGCGCGCCCGTCACTCAGGCGTACGCCGACGACATCGGGGCGCACGGCTTTGCGACTAATGCAAGTGACGCCGTCAAGGTTGTTTCCGCCTGCCTCGGCCTGTCCTGATTGCACATGACGAGGCTGCGCCGCCGACGGTTCACCGCGTCAGCTGCTGGAATATTGCGGGTTGTGGGTTTCGCGCAAGGTCTTAACCAAATGTAAGAACCTTCAGCCCGCAATTTTGTAAAATAGCCTCGTGGAAAAGACCCTTCTCCTGCTGCCCCTCCTCTTGGCGGTTGCTGACCCGCCCGTTGCCAAGGATCCCATGCTGGCTAAGTTTCTAGACCGACTGGCAGTGATCGAGAAAACTGAAATAGGGGACAAACGGCTCGAGTTTTTTGAAGTCCAGGCAACGGAGCGAAACAGGCGCTGGGACGTTACCGGCGAAACGACCCTCACGTCTGCAAGAGACGCCGTGCTCGAAGCTGCACGGGAAACATTCGGGGCTCGACTCGGGAGCGTGGACATCAAGTTGCTACCCGATCCCGCCCTCGGCCAGAATAATGAAGCGCTCGTTCGGGTAAGCGTCGCCCCTTTGCGCCGCGTTCCCAGACACTCCGCAGAAATGGTGGACCAGGTCGTGATGGGAACGCCTCTTCGCCTTCTGAAGACAGAAGGATCCTGGTTCCTGGTTCAAACACCCTATCGCTACCTGGGCTGGATCGAAAACTCTCTTATCATGCGAGTGACGCCAACCGAGCGCGCAGCCTGGGCCGCAGGCTCCCTTGCCCGGTATTCAAAACCGTTCGGAACAATCTGGTCGCAGCCCGATCGCAGCGAGCCGGTTTCGGATATCGTTTTGTCCTGTATGGTCCAGACCGGCGCCAGCCGGGATGGACTAACCGCAGTCAAACTGCCCGACGGCCGGTCTGGCTTTGTTCCTGAAGACAGTCTGCTTCCCTCGGAATTGACGGGTTACGAGAAGCCTCGAGGTGCGGAGATCGTTCGCCTCGCTTTACAGCTGCGAGGAATACCGTATCTTTGGGGCGGGAACTCGTCCAAGGGTTTTGACTGCTCCGGTTTTACACAGACGGTCTTCCGAATGAACGGCATCCAGCTTCCCAGAGATGCGGATCAGCAGTCCCGCGTCGGGGAGCGGGTTGAGCCGGTGCCTGATTTCTCAAACCTGAAGCCTGGCGACCTTCTCTTTTTCGGCAAGGAAAGGATTACTCACGTGGCCATATCACTTGGCGGAGCGCATTTCATTCACGCCAGCGGAGACGTTCACATTAGCAGCCTGTCGGCACAAGATGAGCAGTATGACGCCGGACGACGGAGCACTCTTCAATTTGTCAAGAGGCTGCCGGTCGAATAACACGGAGGGGAAAACCAGAAATGAATTCGACCAGTACCAGGAGGCGCTTTCTGGAAGCAACAGCCGGCGGAGTTCTGATCGCGGGCATGCAGCCAACCCTTAAAGCTTCTGAATCACCAATGCGGATCGAGGTGCGGCGTCTGAATCTGAGGCATACCTGGACCATCGCAAGGAACTCCAGTGATTTTAAAGACAACGTTTTCGTTCGCATCGAACGCGACGGAATCGTCGGCTGGGGAGAAGCCGCACCGAATGTCCGTTACGGCGAGAGCGCTGAGAAGACTGTCGAAAGACTCGAAGTGGCTCGCGCATCGTTCGAGTCGGCGGACTGGATGCATTACAGCGATGTGAAATCACGACTGGACGAATTGATCACCGATCAAAGCTGCGCTAAAGCCGCACTGGACATTGCCCTGCTCGACTGGGTCGGAAAGAAGTTCAACCAGCCGCTGTATCGGCTGTTTGGTCTCAACAGCGCGAACACGCCCGTCACAACCTTCACTATCGGAATTGATACTCCCGACGTGGTGAGACAAAAAGTAAAGGAGGCGGCCGAGTTTCCCGTTCTCAAGATCAAGGTCGGCCTGAAAAACGACCGGGAAATGCTGGAGGCCGTGAGGAGCGTGACCGACAAGCCTTTGCGCGTGGACGCAAACGAGGGTTGGAAGACCAAGGAAGAGGCCTTGGAGAAGATCCAGTGGCTGGAGGGCCTGGGTGTCGAGTTGATAGAACAGCCTTTACCGAGCTCCATGCTGGAAGAGACCCGGTGGCTGCGGGAACGGGTCAAGATTCCCATACTGGCCGACGAAGCGGTCAAATCTGCGCGCGACATACCTGAACTGGCTTCGGCCTACGATGGGATTAATATCAAGCTGATGAAGTCCGGAGGCATCCAAGAGGCGATCACCATGATCAAGATGTCACGGGCCCTGGATATGAAGATCATGCTCGGGTGCATGATCGAAAGCTCGGTCGCCATTGCCGCTGCCGCCCACATCAGTCCCCTGGTCGATTACGCCGATCTGGACGGCAATCTGCTGATCGCGAACGATCCGTTTCAAGGCCACTCCGTGCAGAAAGGAAAGATTATCTTGCGTGACGCTCCAGGGCTCGGCGTGAAACCGGTTTAGTACCCAAGTGGGGCCACATATGGGCGCGGGACTACCGTCGCTGAAAACTGTACCCATGCGCTCGGATACAATGCCGTGGGGGTGATGTCAATGAATTCCAAAAGCCACCGGGAGATTTCAAGAGTTACTTTCGAGACACCAAGGTATTCTCAGAGGAAGAGTCTCACAGAGCGTTGACAGATTTGCTAAGCGACTATGGGTGTACGGTGAACGTGGTGACGGAGCCACTCTCACCTATCAGAACGCTCGAAGTCGCTTTTTACGCCGATCCGCCCCGAAAGCCCAAGAAGGAAGGCTCTAGTTCGGAAGGATGCAAACATCAGACTTGCCTCCAGCCCGGGGCTGACCCTGGAGAGTCCGACCACGACTAACCTGTGCTGGCGGATTCACTTCCCTACTCCAGCTCCAATGCCACTACCGACTTCGAAGGGAGAGTCACCACCAAGCCTTCGGAAGTTAGGCGAGCCCCGTTAAAGGGCGCCGGCTTGACTGCGTCGGGGTGTTCGAAGGTGTTGTGGGCGTTCATTGCGGCAGCCGTCAACACCTGCCCGGTCACTTTCTTCACGCGAGCGCCGCGCACCTCCACCGGCACTGTTCTGTCGGCATTCGGATCCAGGTTACACAAAGTGACATGAATGCGCCCGGCGCCGTCGCGAGAAGCAGAAACGCTCAGGGCAGGCAGGCTGTCGCCCTGGTACATATAGCGATCCGATTCGACGAACACCGGCAGCATCAAGGCATCCTGATGGACCTTATAAAGATCGAAAACATGGTAGGTCGGTGTTAGGAGGATCTTGTCGTCACGCGTGAGAATCACGGCTTGCAGCACATTAATCATCTGGGCAATATTCGCCACTCTGACCCGGGCGCTGTGATTATTGAAGATGTTCAGATTAATACCAGCTACCAGAGCGTCTCGAAGCGTGTTCTGCTGATAAAGAAAACCGGGATTGGTTCCGGGCTCGACGTCATACCATGTACCCCATTCATCGACCACTAACGCCACCCGTTTTTGCGGATCGTATTTATCCATCACCGCCGAATGGCGGGTGACCAAGGTCTCCATCTGCAACGTCTTCTTCAGGATGTTAAACCAGCCCGATTCGTCGAATACCGTCGCTGATCCCTTGTTTCCCCAATCGAGAACGGTATAGAAGTGCAGGCTGAGCCCTTCCATTAGAGAACCGGCTTCCCGCATCAACACCTCGGTCCATTCGTAATTGCCCTCGTTGGCGCCGCAGGCGACTCGAAACAGCCGGTTGTCACCATAATTGCGCAAATAGCTTCGGTACTGGCGGTAGATGTCGGCATAGTAAGCGGGCCGCATATTGCCTCCGCAGCCCCAGACTTCGTTTCCCACGCCCCAGAAGGAAATCTTCCAAGGGTCTTCCCGGCCGTTAGCGCGACGCAGATCCGCCATCGGACTCCTGCCGCCGAAAGTGACGTATTCGACCCATTCGGACATTTCCTGGACAGTCCCGCTTCCGACGTTCCCACAAATGTAAGGCTCTGCGCCCAGCTGTTCGCAGAGGTCCATGAACTCGTGTGTGCCGAAATGGTTGTTCTCGGTCACGCCTCCCCAATGCACATTCACAATGGTCGGCCGTTTCTCCCGAGGCCCGATGCCATCTTTCCAGTGGTAAGTGTCCGCGAAGCAGCCGCCAGGCCACCTGAGGTTCGGTACTTTAATTCGTTTCAAGGCCTCGACCACATCCCTGCGCATTCCTCGAACATTTGGAATCGGGGAATCTTCGCCCACCCAAATGCCACCGTAAATGCAGTGCCCGAGGTGCTCTGAGAAATGTCCGTAGATATGCCGGCTGATCCGGTGTTGGCCTTGGTCGGCGTTGATAATGACGCGGTTCTGATCCGCTGCCCACAGGGTGGCGCATGCCATGACAAGGAGTAAAACGAGTATCGGTTTTCCCTTCATCGTCTCTCCGTCCTCTCTGTGACTTCGCTTGACTTCCGAAGTGGTCGCTTCTAGTCTCTTGTACCGGACTTATTAGTTCCACGATGCGAATTGGCTGTCAAGAGCAAAGGCAAGAAGTAAAAACGCGCCCGGACGGGGCCATGAAGAGGATGCCATGAACGGATCTGGCGTTCACCCTGCATAGACCATGCAACATCTGATACTCACACGTCGCACTTTTCTCACTGGTTTAGGGGTCGCCTGTACGACGGCCGTGGCTTGTTCCAATGATCGTATTGACCGGCGACGCCTGGTCCAGCGGCACAATCCGGTGGTGACTGCCATGGATCCGCTTGCCCCATTGAGCGTCGGAAATGGCGAATTTGCCTTCACTGCCGACATCACCGGGATGCAGACCTTCAGCGAAGCCTACGAGACTGGAATTCCACTCTGCACGCAATCTCAATGGGGCTGGCACAGCGTCCCCGCCCCACGCGGACTGACAGCGGCGGATTTGGTGCTCGAGGAATACGAGACCGCCGGGCGGCAGGTCGGGTACGCCACGCTGAGGACAGGGCAAGAGGAATTGTATGATTGGCTTCGTGAGAACCCTCACCGCCTGCACTTGGGTCGGATTCGTCTTCAACTGAAGCATGCCAACGGGGATGCAGTCGAAATCGGCGACTTGCGAGATCTTCGGCAAACGCTCGACCTCTGGACCGGAGTGCTCCAGAGCGAGTTTCGCGTGGACGGCGAGCCGGTCCTGGTCAAGACCGCCTGTCACCCAAAGCAGGATCTCCTGGCTTTCGAGATCGACTCTCCACTGCTTGCCGACGGGCGGCTGGCCGTTGCGCTTGATTTCCCTTACGGTTCGCCTGCAATGAACGCCGCCGACTGGACACAGGCCGAGCGGCATCAGAGCAAGATAACCTCTCAGTCGGCGCGTCGTTGCAACATCATCCGTGTACTGGATCAGACCAGGTACTTTGTGACGGTCGGCTGGACACCGGAGGCGTCATTGGTCCAGGAAGGACCGCACAGCTTCGTTTTGCGAGCCGCGGGTGGCACCAAAAGGCTTTCCGCAGTGTTCCGATTCGCCGGGGCGCCACAGACCGAGCTGCCCCCTTCAGCCGAAGAGACGATAGCGGCCAGCACCGCCCATTGGGCCTCTTTCTGGTCGTCAGGGGGAGCAGTTGAACTTGAGGCGGGTCCAGACAAACGAGCAAGCGAACTGGAGAGACGCATCATCCTTTCCCAGTACCTGACCGCAATTCAATGCGCGGGCACGCTGCCCCCGCAGGAAACCGGTCTTACCTGCAACTCCTGGTACGGCAAGTTCCACCTGGAAATGCATTTTTGGCATGCCGCCCACTTTGCCCTTTGGGGACGGATCGAACTATTGGAAAAGAGCCTGGACTGGTACAGCTCCATTCTTCCCTCCGCTCGGGAAAAGGCCCGGCAACAAGGATATCGGGGCGCTCGCTGGCCAAAGATGTGTGGACCCGAAGGCGATGACAGCCCCTCACCGATAGGACCGTTGCTCATCTGGCAGCAGCCGCATCCGATCCTCTACGCGGAACTGTGCTACCGGAGACGTCCGACACAGGCGACGGTTCGAAAGTTCCGGGAGATTGTTTTCGAGTCAGCCGAATTCATGGCAAGTTTTGCAACTTGGAACGAGCAGCGCGGATGCTTCTGGCTGGGTCCTCCGGTGATTCCCGCGCAGGAGATTCACCAGCCAAGAGAAACCTGGAATCCAACGTTTGAGCTCGCTTATTGGGCTTTCGGCTTGGAGATTGCCCAGCAATGGCGCGAGCGCTTGAAAATGCCGCGCCATCCCGATTGGGAGAGGGTGCGACAGCACCTCGCCCCGTTGCCTGTCAAAGAGGGAGTATACCTGGCGCATGAAAACTGCCCCGATTTCTCATCGGGTGTCAGGGATCACCCGTCGATGCTGGCCGCGCTTGGTGTGCTCCCGGAGACGGAACAGGTCAGCCACGAGGTCATGAAGGCGACACTGTCCCGAATTATGAAGGAGTGGAAGTGGGAGACGACCTGGGGTTGGGACTACCCCATGGTCGCCATGACCGCTGCTCGCCTGGGTGATCCGGAGACAGCCGTAAATGCCCTGTTAATCGATACCCCGAAAAACCGTTACTTGCTCAATGGACATAACTACCAGCGCCCCGGCCTCCCGCTTTACCTGCCGGGAAATGGCGGATTGTTGTTGGCGACCGGAATGATGGCTGGAGGTTGGGAAGGGGGGCCTTCGCGTTCCGCGCCGGGCTTTCCTCCGAAATGGCGTGTCAGGGTTGAACGTCTGGCCCGATGGCTCTAAGAAAACAGCTCGCCAATACCCGCTTAATGGGGGATGCGAGCCAAGATTACCATTTCCATCAGTAGAGGCATGCCAAACATGAGAAGAGCACTGTGTCTTGCCATTATCCTCGTTTTCTTTGCCACTTCTTCTCGCGCCTCAACCAGCAGCGGGAATTTCGAGTGGAAGACAGCGCCGCCTGAAAGCCAGGGAATGTCCAGCGAGAAGCTGGTTCAGCTGAGAGATCAGCTCGCTGCCCGAGGAACCAAGACGCTACTGATCATTCGCGGCGATTCCATTATCCTGGAATGGTACGCTCCCGAGTTCTCTGCCACTCGTCCGCACTTCACGGCCTCGCTGGCCAAGGCCCTGGTCGGAGGACTTAGTCTGATCCTGGCGCTTCAGGAAGGATACATCAAGCTCTCCGACCCCGCTTGCCATTACATCCCGGAATGGAAATCCGATCCGGAAAAGTCGAAAATCACGATCCTGCAGCTTGTGACTCATTCCTCCGGCATCTCAGATGCTGAAGAAGAAGGCCTGACGCACGAACAGCTGACCGGCTGGAAGGGCGCGTTCTGGCAGCGGCAGCCCGATCCCTTTACGATTTCCCGCGATCAGGCGCCGGTACTGTTCCCGCCGGGCGAGGGGTACGAATACAGCAACCCGGGCATGGCGATGCTTTCTTACGCCGTCACTGCCTCACTACGTCACAGTCCGCATAAGGATCTGAGGACCCTTCTCGAAGAACGAATCTTCAGACCGATCGGCATCGAAAAGGGCGAATGGTCAATTGGATACAATCAAACCTACAAGGTGGGAGACCTCGATCTAGTCGCCAACTGGGGAGGCGGAGCTTTCACAGCCCGAGCCGCTGCCCGTGCAGGTCGATTGATGTTGAAGAACGGAGAGTGGCAGGGACAGCGGATTCTCGATCCGCAATGGGTCAAACAGGCTACCGCGTACGCCGGCACCCCGCTGCCCGATCGATCGCCAGGCAATCCGGCGCCCGGCTCGGGTCTCGGATGGTGGACCAATTTTGACGGGGTTTGGAATTGGTTGCCTCGTGATGCCTTTTGCGGGGCCGGGGCGGGCAACCAGGTTCTGTTGGTGGTCCCCTCACTGGACTTGATCGTTGTAAGAAACGGGCAGCTGTTGAGCTCGGAGAAAGAGGAAGGCCTGGGATTCTGGGGTGGAATGGTGACCCACCTGTTCAATCCCCTGATGGACGCCATCACGGACTACCCGTACCCGCCGAGCCCGGTGATCAGATCAATCTCGTTCGATCCTGTTTCCTCCATCGTCCGGCACGCCGAAGGGAGCGACAACTGGCCGATGACCTGGGCCGATGATGATCATCTTTACACCTCCTACGGAGACGGCTGGGGATTTGAACCTCGAATCGAGCAGAAGCTTTCGCTCGGACTGGCTCGTGTCGAAGGCGGACCGACCAATTTTGTGGGAACGAACCTTCGTTCACCAAGCGTCGAGCGCCAGGGGGACGGGCCTAGAGGTCCCAAGGCCAGTGGAATGCTAATGGTTGACGGGACCCTGTACATGTGGGTGCGCAATACCGGCAATTCAACCCTGGTATGGTCGGAGGATCGGAGGGCGACATGGACCTGGGGCTTCACGTTGGACGAAAGCTTCGGCTGCCCCACCTTCCTGAATTTCGGTCGCAACTACGCAGGCGCCCGGGACGACTATGTCTACACCTACTCTCAGGATGGCCCGGGTGCCTACAACCCATACGACGGAATTGTCCTGGCGCGGGCGCCGCGTACGAGAATGAAGGACCGGAAAGCCTGGGAGTTTTTTTCCGGATACGACTCCGGAAGCCCGCGTTGGAGCCGAAGGATCGAAGACCGGGTCCATGTGTTCAAGTACCCGGGAAACTGCGAGAGGCTCGACATCGTCTACCATCCCGGTCTTAAGCGGTATCTGATGACAGTGAGTTTTGGACATCACGGAGCCTGGGGCATCTTTGACTCTCCCGAGCCATGGGGACCCTGGACTACGGCTTTCAAGACCCGGGATTGGGGGCTGGGACAGACGCACGGCTATCGGCTACCAGCCAAATGGATCAGCGATGATGGACGGGAGATGTTCCTGGTTTTCTCGGGAACCCGGGAAAACGATGCCTTCTGCGTGCGCCGCATGACGCTGGAGGTGGCAGAATGATCGACTCATCGATATCTGGTTTGCCCGCGGATAGCACGGATAACGCGGATAACGCGGGACGATGGTCTGGTAACCGGGCAAGGCAGTCTGTATACTTTGCGTTTTCAAACGGTTTCACCAACACGGAGGGAAAGAATGAAGTATGGACTGAATATTCGTGAAAGCGGCGAACTCGATCTAGTCTCTCTTGGCGCCTTGGTTCATCGTCTGGATCCGGGGACTGTCCCTTTCCGGAAGGCACATGAGTGCCAGATCCATGTGAGCGGCGGTGAGTTCAACGTCGCCGCCAACCTGGCCGATTGTTTCCGCCTCAAGACCGGGATCGTCACTGCAATGGTGAATTACCCGATCGGCGATTTGATTGCAGAACGCGTGAAGGCCATGGGCGTTCGGCCCTTCTACAAGTATTTCGAGCACAACGGTGTCAACGGCCCCAACATGGCGACCGTTTACAGTGACCGCGGCTTCGGCGTGCGGCCTCCCGTCGTTTTCTATAACCGTTGCAACGAAGCTGCTGCGCAGCTGAAACCCGGAGATTTTGATTGGAGCGCGATTTTCAAGGGCGGGGTCAGATGGTTTCACAGCGGAGGTATCTTTGCGGCTCTCTCCCCCACCACTTCTGAAGTGATCATCGAAGGCATGAAGGCAGCGAAGGCAGCAGGAGCAATCGTCTCTTTTGACCTGAACTTCCGAGAGAAGCTGTGGAAAGTCTCAGGCGGCGCCGAGAAGGCTGTCTCGATCATTCGTCGCATTGTAGAAAACGTTGACGTCCTGGTCGGCAACGAGGAGGATCTCCAGAAGGGTCTAGGTATTCCAGGACCTGAAGTCGAAGCAAAATCGAAACTGGATCCCAGCGCCTTCTTTGCGATGATCGATCAGGTCACCAAACAGCATCCGCAGGTTAAGGTAGTAGCAACCACGTTGCGCGAAGTCCATTCCACGAATAAGCACAGCTGGAGCGCAGTGGCCTGGATTGACGGAAAGACGTACGTTGCTCCCAGAGCCGAGCTTGACGTTTATGACCGGGTTGGCGGTGGCGACGGGTTCGCCTCCGGGTTCTTCTTTGGCCTGCTCACCGGCGAAGAGCCCGAAGAAGCAGTCAAATTGGGCTGGGCTCACGGCGCCCTGTTAACCACCTTCCCCGGCGACACCACGATGGCGACCGTGGAACAGGTGCGGTCGTTCGCTAAAGGCGGTTCAGCCAGAATTCAGCGCTAACCCCCGGGTAGTCAACTGGGTTTCAAGGAGGGCGCGCCAGCGCCCTAACTCGTAGTCGTAGGGTGGGTTTCGAAGGAGGGCGCGTCAGCGCCCGGATGAAACCCACCGCCCCGGAGTATCGCCGGTCCTCGTAGTCGTAGATGCTATGCAGGAGGGAAGGCGGAACATTTGGGAGACAGGAGCAAGGCT
>DAOTAI010000460.1:0-4015 GCA_035593865.1 Acidobacteriota bacterium | reverse complement strand
AGGCGCGAATTGCACGAAAACGGCAAAGCCATTTCCTGCAATTCGAGGATAGGGAAATCGAGAGCGAGTTACTTATGGAAGCGAAAGCCATAGGCAAGTATCTAAAGGGATCTCCACAGAAAGCGCGCCTGGTCGTTGACCTCGTGCGGGGGAAAAAGGTGGAAGAAGCGCTGGCCATTCTGCAGGTCACTCCGAAGCGCGCAGCCAAGCTGGTCGAGAAGGTGATGCGGTCGGCGCTGGCCAACGCCGAGCATGAGTCGGCAACGGTCAATGTCGATGAACTGTTCGTAAAAGAGATCTACGTCGATTCGGGGCCGACCAAGTGGCGGCGGCGTATCCGTCCTGCACCGCAGGGACGTGCTTACCGGCAGATGAGGCGGGGAAGTCACATCACTGTTCGGCTTTCGGACGGGAAAGAGGAGAAGGAGGAATAGTTTGGGCCAGAAAGTACATCCTTACGGATTTCGACTTGGCTACAACCGGACCTGGAAGTCGCGATGGTTTGCGAAGAAAGATTACGGGAAGCTTCTCCACGAAGATCTGCAAATCAAGAAGAGCCTGAAGCAACGCTTCGCGCACGCCGGCGTCTCGGATATCGAGATTGAACGCGCCGCGAACAAGTTGACCGTGATCATTCGAACTTCTCGCCCCGGCATTATCATCGGGCGAAAAGGGGCGGAAATCGACAAGCTCAAGGCAGACTTGCAGGCGGCGACCGGCCGGGTGGTCTTTATCAACATTCAGGAGGTCAACAAGCCTGAACTGGACGCCCAGCTCGTGGGAGAGTCGATCGCGCAGCAATTAGTCAAGCGTGTGGCTTTCCGCCGGGCCATGCGCCGGGCGGTTGATACTGCGCTTCGATTCGGAGCGCAGGGGATTAAGGTTCGCTGCAGCGGCCGACTTAACGGTGCTGAGATCGCGCGCTCTGAGTGGTACCTGCACGGGCAGCTCCCCTTGCATACACTGCGAGCGGATATCGACTATGGTTTCGCCGAGGCTTTTACGACCTATGGCGTCATCGGCGTAAAGGTTTGGATTTACAAGGGTGACATCTACGAGTCCAGCCAGGAAACGAGCGGCCGCGATCGTGATCGGGGCCGGAGAGGTGAACGACACTGACAGCTGATCGCTGACGTCTGACGGCGCCAGCGGCAAGTGTTCTATAGGTGCAACCATGTTAATGCCAAAGAAAGTGAAGTATCGCCGGCAGCAGAAAGGCAGAATGCGCGGCAAGGCGACCCGGGGGAATTCCGTAGATTTCGGGGAATTCGGGTTGAAGGCTGTCGAATGCGGATGGATTACTGACCGTCAGATTGAAGCGGCCCGAATTGCCATGACCCGTTACATTAAGCGGGGCGGGAAGATCTGGATCCGGATTTTTCCCGATAAGCCGATCAGCAAGAAGCCCGCTGAAACCCGTATGGGAAAAGGAAAAGGGGCGCCCGAGGGTTGGGTTGCCGTAATTCGGCCTGGCCGGGTGCTCTATGAGATGGAAGGACTTCCGCCGGAAACGGCTGAAGAGGCCATGAGATTGGCCGCACAGAAGCTGCCGATTAAGACGAAGTTTGTGAAACGGTTTGGTGAGTGATGAAAGCCTCAAAGTATCGAGAAATGACAACCGATCAGCTCGAGGGCGAGGTCCAGGAGTTGTCTCAACAGCTGTTTCGGCTTCGGTTCCAGAAAGCGACCGGGCAGCTGGAAAACGCTCAGAAGATTCGCGAGATACGCAAAGACCTGGCCCGGGTAAGGACGGTCTTGACCGAAAAGAAAAAGGGCGCCGCCGCATAGACCGGATTGACAGTTGGCAATTGAAAGACCTGCAAATGCTTTGGTCTTTTAGTTGTCAAGTCGCCGGTTCCCGGCCTCTGGCCCAACAGGCATAAGGTGATATGAAAATGGAGCAGCAGCAAGAAAGCAGGGGAAAGCGTATTACCAAGGTCGGTCACGTGATCTCTGCAGCCATGCAGAAATCAGTGGTCGTGAGTGTGGACCGCCTGGTTCAGCACCCTCTTTACGGAAAGACCATCCGGCGGACCAGCACCTTCATGGCTCACGACGAGAACAACGAATGCAAGGTCGGTGACAAGGTTCGGATCGTCGAAAGTCGTCCGCTGAGCAGGCGGAAACGCTGGATCGTTGAGCAGATCCTGGAGAAGGCAAAGGAGTAGCGGGGGTTACCATGATCCAGATGCGCACTATTCTTAATGTGGCTGATAACTCCGGCGCCCGTAAGATCTCTTGTATCCTGCCGCTGGGCGGTGACGCGGGACGGGTGGCGGGCCTGGGCGATATCATTACCGCCTCCGTCAAGGAAGCCTCCCCGGATGGGACGGTCAAAAAAGGCGACGTTGTGAAAGCGGTGGTTGTTCGGATGCGCAAGGAAAGCAGGCGGCGGGACGGGTCTTATATCCGCTTCGATGAAAACGCCGCTGTCCTCATAAACAACCAGAACGAGCCGATCGGAACCCGCGTCTTCGGACCGGTGGCGCGCGAGCTGCGTGAAAAGCACTTTATGAAGATCGTCTCGCTGGCCCCGGAAGTTCTTTGAAGACTTGATCGTGGTTCGCTCGAAGGCGAAAGAACGAACCAAGACCAGCAGGTAAGGGCAATGTTACACATAAAAAAAGAAGACCAGGTGATGGTGATGGCCGGCAAGGATCGTGGCAAGACCGGCAGGGTGCTGCGCGTTTTTCCAGACAAGAACCGGGCCATCGTGGAGAACGTTAATTTCATCCAGCGGCATACGCGAGCCAACCCGCAGAGGAACATCAAGGGCGGGCTGGTTCAGCGCGAGGCATCCATCCATCTGTCCAACCTGAGAGTCATTTGCCGTGAGTGCGGGAAACCGACCCGCGTCGGCTATGTGGCGCTGGAGGACGGCAAGAAGGTCCGGGTCTGCAGGAAGTGCGAAGGAACGATCGATAAGTAAGCAACTGACAACCGACAGCTGACAAAACGCGAGAAAAGCAGTTGTCAGCGGTCAGCCGTCAGTGGGGAATAACGATGGCTAGACTGAAAGACAAATATAGGGACGAAGTGATACCGGCTCTCATGAAGGAGTTTAAATACTCGAACATCATGGCTGTCCCGAAGATCGTCAAGATTGTCGTGAACATGGGTGTCGGCGAAGCGATTCAGAATGCCAAGCTTTTGGACGTGGCTTCCGACGAGCTGGCCGCCATTACGGGCCAGAAGCCAATCGTGCGCAGAGCGAAAAAGGCGATAGCCGCCTTTAAGCTTCGCAAAGGAATGCCTGTCGGTGTTACTGTCACGCTGCGCGGCGACCGCATGTACGAGTTCCTGGATCGCCTGATGAACATTGCGCTTCCGCGTGTTCGCGATTTCAGGGGAGTTTCTCCGCGCTCCTTCGACGGACGTGGTAATTACACCCTGGGCGTGCGCGATCAGCTGATCTTCCCTGAAATCGACATCGGCAAGACCGAGCGGATCACCGGTATGAACATCACGATTGTGACCACTGCCTCCAGCGACGAGGAAGCTCGCTTTCTTCTCGCTGCCCTGGGCATGCCTTTCATGAAGCGTGAGGAACGGCGGGCGCTCGCGGTTTAGTTGAAGAGGACGAATGGCAAAGAAATCCTTAATTGAAAAGGCGAAAAAGACCCCCAAGTTCTCCTCGCGCCGGTATAGCCGGTGCAAGAGGTGTGGCCGTCCGCGCGGATACCTGCGCAAGTTCGAGCTGTGCAGGATTTGCTTCCGCGAACTGGCCCTGCGCGGTGAGATTCCGGGAGTCATTAAGGCGAGTTGGTAGAAAGACGGTTGACGGCTGACGACTGAGAGGTGTGTCACTGCGCGCTTGTCAGCCGACAGCGTAGTAGGAGCGATTAGGCAAAATGGCGATGACGGATCCAATTTCCGATCTTCTGACCCGGATACGGAATGCCCATCAGGCAGGACACGAGGCGGTTGAAGTTCCTTACTCAAAGATGAAGAACGAAATCGTCAGGATTCTGCAGGAGGAAGGGTTTCTGGCCGGTTACAAAATGAACGAAAAGAA
>DAOTAI010000019.1:0-23321 GCA_035593865.1 Acidobacteriota bacterium | reverse complement strand
CGTCTCGTCCATCGCCTTGACCCACTCCTCGACTTCCTCGGGGGTTCTTGCATAGGGGTGAGCGTGCATGTCAATGACGGGGTAGCGGGCCTTCGGGACCTCGGTGACCGGGATCTTATGGATGGGTCGCGGACGGTAATCCTTGAGCAGCAGAGTCTCGGGCGAGATCTGCGCCTGAACCGCGGCCGACAGGCCGAGCAGCAGGGAAATGCTTATGATGGCAACAAATAACAGACGCAGGCAGGACACCTGCGGTTTACGGATGCACTTTGATCCACGGATGTACCTGTTGTTCATTCGCGATTGTTTCCTTTCTTCTGCACGCGAGTGACACGCTCCAGGACCAAATCGGGTCGGTCCTTGCAGACTCCAATGATGGTCAGTTCGAGCACAGGGCCGAACTCCGGATCGACCACACGCTTTTGCTGATTTCGCGCTGGATCGGGAGAGAACCGGACAAGCTGTCCTCCAATGAGTGGGCCCTCGTCAAGGCTTGGATCGAAGGCGACAATGTCGCGGGCAGCCGCGAGAGACCATTCGATGCGCCTGCCAAAGTCTTCGTCATAGCTGACGCGCAGCCGTTCGGAGCGAACCGTGACAACATCATTCGCGAACACTGATGCAGCGAGCACTACAAGAAGCAGCCCGCTACCTGGAAGCCTCCAGCCTGATGCTGCAGTCATAGATGACCATGAGTGTAATGGGACAAGGCGTTTCCAGGAAGTGTATTCGCGTTACGTAACCGTCCACTTACAGTTACCTGACGAACGCTCGGAAACCAGACGTTTACTCAAACCGTTTGTGAGGCGAGATAAGAACGATAAGAAGATCTTGAGACTTAGATTCTACTGATGACGGCTTCCGGTGCTAGCGGCGTAATTACCGGTGATCGATCCTACAACAGCACCGGGTCATCTGCAGGTCTCTTTGACTCGGCCGCTGCCCGGAGTATTCTAATTTCGGCGGCCAGGTTGGAACGGGCCGCGTAAAGGTCGCTGCTGTGCAGGATAATGTTGGCTCCCTCTCGCATCCATTCCTGTTCGATGGCTAAGCTGAGCCAGGCATGGACACCAACCGCCTTCCCGTGATTCCTACTAATGCTTATGATTTGCTTGACCGCCCGGCAAAATTCCGGGTGCTTGTAGTCTTCCGGACACCCGAGACTGACGGACAAATCGTGAGGACCAATCAGTACACCGTCCAAATCATGTTGGGACAAGATCTCCGTCAGGCAATCGAGCGCCGGTCGACTCTCGATGTTCACGATCAGAATTCGATTCTTGTTATACCTTTCGAGATAAGCGGTAGTGACGTTAGAAAGGAGCTCCTTTTCTTTAAGCAGGCTCCCCTTGAGCGGCCGGTAACGGACCGCCGCGGCCAGCAGGCGGACGGTTTCGGCGTCCTCGACATACGGTGCAACTACTCCTGACGCCCCTGCGTCCAACGTCTCCCTGACCAGGTAAGGATCCGGGCGAGGAATTCGGACAAGGGTCGCCAAGCCCGATGCTTCATACGCCTGGATCATCCAGGCAGCTGTCAGCCTGTCGATCGGAGTATGCTCAGTGTCGATGAAGACAAAATCAAGTCCGACCGAACGAATTGCGGGCACCCAATGAGGAGAGGTACTCAGAACCGCAGTTCCGAAAACCTTGCCTCCCCCTCGTAAAGTAGCTCGAATCTCTTCTGCATTCATACACCGGTGTCTCCCGCCTGGTCGGCGCCTGTGATTTTCCCGAAGTATCGTGAGAAAGGCTGGATAGCCGCCTCCAGTTCCTTCATCTCCTGGGCTGAGAGTGGAATCACCGGCGGGCGGCAGGGTCCGATATCCAAACCGCGAAGCTTCAACGCCGCCCGGTACGCCCGCCTATTTCCAAATTTCTTCACCGCCCACAGGATCTGGCTGGCCAGGCATTGCAGATGTTGACTGTGCTGCAAATCCCCCTTTTGAAAAGCTTCGTACATTTCCACGTACAGTTCGGGCAAGTAGTTGTAGTTCGCTCCAATAACGCCTTCGGCGCCCATGACTAGCCCAGCCAATGCCATCTGATCGTGACCGCTCCAGACTTTGATTTTTCCTTCCGAGAGGTAGTGAATGCAATACATCAAGTAAAGGTCTTTGCCTGTGTATTTCACTCCTTGAACCCCTTCAATGGCTCCGAACTCGCTCAAAAAGTCTTCGGCAGAATTCAGCCTGCCAGCCTGTTGCTCGAGGTAGTAGACGATGACCGGGAGACCGACTGAAGCTAATGAACAGTAGTAGCCGCGGATTTCATCGTGAGACGACTCGGGGGAAGGAAGGATCGAAGACACCATGTCGGCGCCCTGCGAGTACGCATGCCGGGCCAGATCCAGCGCGCAGGAAACATCGAAGTGGCCGACATGGATCACGACCGGGACTTGTCCTGCCACCTCAGAAATTACCGTCTCCGCTACAGCCTTTCGTTCCTCGATACTCAGTTTCGCCCATTCGCCCGTCGATCCGTTCACATAGAATCCCGACACGCGGGAGGCCAAAAGAAACCTCACGAGACGGCGAAGGGCGCTGAGATCAATCCGATTGCGGGAATCAAAGGGCGTAAGAAGTGCCGGAGTAACACCTGTAAGCCGCTTCAATCCTCGCCTCCTTTCCGGTTCCAGGGCCCTCCCATCCCGGGCGTTAGACTTCATTCTATGAGATTATTGTTTCAATTATTAAGTTCTCTGGGTGCTGAGTCAAGTGTCGCTATATTCAGGACGCTGAGAGCGCGGAGCCTAACTCTGCCCGGCCTTCGAGATCGTCGGCGAATAGCGGCTACGCCACCGCTCCTGGTTTGACACTCACCCTGAACAATGCTATCACGGTACTAATCTGATTTTGGCGATTCACATTATGAAATATTTCCTTCCCTCGTTATTGGTTCTGCCACTCCTGGTTTCGTCACCCGTCGAGCAGGCGCTCGAAGTACCTGCAGACCAGGCCCTCCTGTTTATCGACGACCGATTCGTTGCATCATCCCAGGGCCTGGTGCGCCGTGCACACCAGGCCGAGAAGTTCTTTCCCAACCCTGTGTTGACGTACACCGAACCTTGGGAAGACTACTGCGTCATCACCTGGGGCTCGGTCCTGTACGATAGACAGGAAAATCTCTTCAAATGCTGGTACCAGGTTTACCGGCAGAACGCACCGCGCTCGCAGCAGGCCTCACTTTGCTACGCAACGTCAGTGGACGGGATCCATTGGCGTAAACCCCACCTCGGTATAGTCGAGTATGAAGGGTCCAAAGAAAACAACCTGATCCTCCATCCGTCGGCCGGCGGCTATCCGTCCGATACCTTCGACAGCGCGGTCGTGCTCAAGGACGAAGCCGATCCGGACCCTGCGGCCCGATATAAGATGATGCTCTACTGGCGAGACAAAGGCCTGCACTTGGCCCGCTCCGCGGACGGGATTCGCTGGGACTTCTCCGGCCCCACTCTGATAAAAGCGGGAGACCGGTCGGGGTTCTTCTACAACCCCTTTAGAAAGACCTACGTGTTTCTCAGCCGTCCGGGCAGGCCGTCCCCGGAAACGGGCGTGTTGCGCTGGGTCGGCTTCTGGGAGAGCTCCGATCTCTCCTCGTTCAGCCCGATGCACCCGGGCCTCTGGCCGGACTCCCAGGATGCCCCCGGAACCGAATTCTACAGCCTGCAACCCTTTGTTTATGAATCGGCTGTGCTTGGCTATCTCGAAATGTTCTACAACGGCGAAGAAGACCCGCGATTCCGCCGCCTGGACACGCAGTTGGCTGTCAGCCCTGACGGATTCGGCTGGGAAAGGGCCTTGAATCGTAACGTTTTTCTCCCATACGGCCCGATCGGAGCCTGGGACGGCGGTTGGGTATGTCCAAGCTCGAATCCCCCGATCCGGTTCAAGGACCGTCTGTACATTCACTATCAGGGGCGATGCTCGTTTCACTGGGGAACGCAACCAAAGACCTATGAACAGGACGGCCGCGTCTACACAATCAACGACCCGGAATTCGGCCACGTCGGCGCGATAGGGCTCGCCTTCCTTCGGGTCGACGGCTTTGCATCGATGCAAGCCTCGGCGACCCCGGGCCTTCTCACGACCCGGTTGCTGCAGATCCCCCGCGCGTCTGATTTGCTTCTGAATGCCAGAGCCGAGCGGTCTATAACGGTCGCATTGCTTGACGAGACAGGGGCTTTCCTCGAAGGTTACGGGCATGACGATTGTCGACTGATTTCCGGCGATCGACTCGAACATGCCGTGCGGTGGGGGAACAGATCTATCGACCGAGTTCAAGGCAAGAAAGTACGACTTCAATTTGGTCTCGAAGACGCCGAGCTCTATTCATTTCGCTTCCGGTAACTCAGCCGGATTCGCCCTTCAGCAACTTGCCGGTAGAACCGTCTGAAACATTGGTTTCACATTGATCAGCTTTCAGATAGAATGAAGACCGATGAGGACTCTTAAGCCATTGAGTCGCCGGAGCTGGGGAAGAGGCCCGTACTTTGTCGAGGCTGTTGGAAAAGCGATTGACATCGTGTGGGCGTTCCACAATCAGTCGAAAGGCCTTACCATCGAAGAGGTTGTGGCCATCACCAACATTGCCAAGAGCACCACTTACCGACTCCTGTGCACGTTGGTAGAAGCGGGAATTCTCACCCTGGACCAGGAGCGGGAACGCTATCTTCTCAGCCCGCGCTTTTTCAACCTGGCCGCATCGGCACAGCCAGATCTGCGAACTGTCGCGGAACCTGAAATGATTCGTCTTTGGAACACGGTAGAAGAGACGACCAATCTCGGGATTTTGGAGGGTCGTGAAGTCCTTTACCTCGCAAAGATCGCAAGCCCTCACCCATTTCGCCTGGAAGTTTCTGAAGGCACCCGCGCGCCCATCCATTCAACCGCCTTAGGCAAAGCCATGGCAGCATTTTTACCCAGAGAGAGAGTTGGGGCCATCATTCGAGAGGAGGGGCTCAAGAAGTACACGCCGAACACGATAACCAACGAAAGACGCTTCTGGAAAGAGCTCGATGAGACGCGTGCTCGAGGCTATGCTCTGGACAACGAAGAAATGCACGTCGGTGGACGCTGCATCGCCCGTCCCATTTTCGACGCGGAGAATCAGGTGATCGGTGCGATAAGCGTTTCGGCACCGCTCTTTCGAATGAAAATCCCTCCGACCAAGGCGATCCTGGATGCTCTCAAACTTGCGGCTGACCGCATATCGGCCCAGTTTGGCTGGACGGCTGAGTCTGTGAGCTTTTCGCACCCGACCGAGGAGTGAGGCCGGTCCGGGGGGTCGCCAAAAGGCAGCTCAACCCTGGGTACTTTCCGTCGACGCCTCCGACTTGGAAAAGGCAGCTTGACAGAGCGCCATCCCTTTCGGAAGGCTGCCTAGCTAGCCGGCACGCCCTTGGAAACTGGCAACGGTTCCCTTCCAAACCCTGTTCGCTTCGCGCTTGACATCGACCGCCTGTTTGAAAGAACCTGTTAGTGAAATTCGCAGTTCATTGTTTAAAACGACGACGCACTCTGATTATGTAATCGATCCATGCAGGATTTCCGGGCCCTGGGCCAGTTCTACGAAAACCAGCTTCTGGAAAAGGTGATGCCCTTTTGGCTGAAATACGCCGTAGACCGCACACACGGAGGGGTTCTCAATTACATTGGCGATGACGGAGTCCTGATCTCCGACGACAAGGTTCTGTGGTCCCAGTGCCGCGCGCTCTGGGTCTTTTCGGCCCTCTATAACCACCTGGGAGGCGAGCCAGTCTGGTTAGAGCTGGCTGCCAGGACAGCCGAGTTTCTTCTCCGATATGGTCGTGACCGGGAAGGCGCCTGGGTCTTTCGAGTGACACGCGAAGGCGCGCTTTTGGAGCCGCATCAGAGCATCTACGTTGACGGATTTGCCATTTACGGACTGACGGAGTATGTGCGGGCAACTGGTGACCGGGCGGCGCTGCAGGCTGCGATCGAAACGTTCGAACGGACCAGTCCCTTGCTCACTCGATCCGACCGTCTGCTGACAAAACCCCACCCGATCCCAGAAGGTCTCCAGGCGCACGGCCCTTTCATGATCTTCGCTCTCGCTTATCACGAATTGGGGCTCGTGGCCAAGTCGCCCGAAATCCTGAAACGGGCTCTGGAGTTAGCAGAAATCGTGATGAGTCAGCATCTGAAGCCGGAACGGCGCGTGCTCCACGAATTTGTGAAACCGGGCGGAGAATTGGACGAGAGTGATGCGGGCAAAACCGTAATTCCCGCACACGCGATTGAAAGCATGTGGTTTATGGAACGCATCTACTCGTACCACGGGAACGGGGAACGGATTCGTCTGGCACTTGAAGCGATCAAGTGGCACGTGGAGCTTGGCTGGGACGACCAATACGGCGGACTGTACCTGGCCGTACACCTCGAAGGGGGTCGTCCGGCCTGGCATCGTCCTGATTCGAAGGTCTGGTGGACGGTAACCGAAACGCTCTATGCCCTCCTTCGCGCCTACGAAGTCTCGCGCGCCCTCTGGTGCCTCGATTGGTACCGCAAGGTTCACGAGTATGCCTTTCGGGTCTTCCCCAACCCGGAGCGGGGAGACTGGTATCAAAACCTTGACCGGGAGGGACGGCGAATCCCGGTTGTTGTCCGAGACTTGCCCGTAAAGGACCCCTTTCATCTGCCCCGCTCTCTTCTTTACGGTCTTCTCGTTTTGCGCAGGCTGGGAGGCTAAGGATGACGGAAGCTCAGGGAGCTCTTGGTTTAATCGACTGGCTGGTTATCGCCGCCTACCTCGCAGGCCTCGTCGCCATTGCGCTTTATCAGTCCCGACGCATCAAAGCTCAGGATGATTATTTCCTGGCGGGCCGTTCGATGAGCCGCTGGCCGATTGCCTTGAGCATGTACATGGCCCTGTTCAGCACGAATTCCTTTATCGGGGTTACCGGCTGGGTGAACCGCCCGGACGGCACTGTCTGGGTAGGTCTCCTGTCGGTCGGGGTCATCACGTCTGTGCCTTTGGTGGTGCTTCTCTACCCGACGATTTTTCACCAGCTCAAGATCACCACGGCCTACGAGTATCTCGAGCGGAGGTTCGACTATTCCGTCCGGGGCTTCGCTGCGCTGTTCTTCCTTGCCAACAGGACTATGTGGATGGCGACGATGAGTTATGCGGCCGGGCTTGTTGTCTCCCAGATCCTTGGCTGGTCGGAATTCGCCGCTATCGACGGCGCTATTGGCGTGGTGGTGATGGTCGGCACCCTTCTCGCCGTGATTGGCGGCATGCGGGCGGTGATCTGGACAGATGCCGCTCAGTTCTTCGTTTTGTTCGGCGGCGTTGTTTCTATGGTGGTCGCCTCAGTCTGGTTTGGGGGCGGGTTCGGCGAGACTATCGCGCGAGCAGCTGACGCTGGCAAGTTCGATCCTCCGCCCCTGGCTTCTTTTTCCGGTTTCTCGATTCTAAGCGCGCTAATGCTCGGTTTCTTCTCTTACCTGTCGGGCGCAGGAACCGATCAGGTTCTGCTTCAAACCTACCTTTCGGCCAAGTCGGATAAAGAAGCGAAGAAATCGCTGATCATCAACGGATTCTTTTTGAAGCCTCTTTCGCTGATCTTTCCCTTATTGGGACTCTTTCTGTTCACTTATTACGCGATCCACCCGGAGGTCGCGGCACTGATGCGTGTTCCCGATGATGCGGTCCCCGTGTTCGTGAGGCACGTTTTGCCGATTGGGCTCCGTGGAATCATCCTTGCGGCCATTCTCTCGGCTGTGGTCGACAGCCTCGCCTCTGGCCTGGCTGCCTGGTCGGCCTGCACCCAAGTGGACTTCATAAAGCGATGGCAGAAGAGGAGCTGGTCGGACCGCTTTTCAGTTTTGATTGGACGGCTCCTGGTCGTGCTCGGCGGGATTACCGTCCTCGTTTCCGCCCTGTTTGTCAGAAGGATAGGTGAGAACAGCAATATCATCGAAGTTCTCAACGTTGTCATGTATCCGTTTGCGGGCGTGCTGCTAGGTATTGTCCTCCTCGGACTCCTCACGCTCCGGGCAACACCAGGGGGCACGTTAATCGGCGCAGTCATCGGCTTCGCAACCGTTCTTTCGACACCGCTCGCGAGCCGGGTTGTAGGCTTAATCGAGGGCGGTACACTCGTGCCGTCGGAACAAGTAACTGAAGCGTTGCGCTTCCTGGCCGATATTTCGAGTTTCTACTCGGCGGGGATTGGTGCCAGCGTTACCTTTATCGCTGGGTACTTGTTCAGTTTTCTCTTCCGGGCGCCGCAAGCCGAGAAGGTAGATGGGCTAACGCTTCACACTCGACCATCGGATGAAGGCAGGGAAGTCGAACCCCAGTACCAAACCCAGGCACAACAAAGTGCACAGAAGTAGCGAGGTGATGCCAGATGGACCCCAAGATCCGAATTTCAGGTGTTGTCTCAGCGCTCGGGACTCCCTTAGACGAAAAGGAAAACCTACACGAGTCGGCCATGAGGCTGCATATACAACAGCAGATCGCGGCCGGGGTTCATGCCCTGCTGGTTTGCGGTTCGATGGGAGCAATGCAGCTTCTGACCGACGGCACCTTTCGGCAAGCCCTGGAGGTGGCAAGCGATGAAGTGAAAGGGAGGATACCGGTCATCGCGGGCTGCGGCGACTGCAGCACTGAGCGCACCCTGGAACGCATACGATGGGCGGAAAGGAGCGGTATTGACGCGGTTGCCTTGGTTCCGCCTTTTTTCTTCAAGTTCACGTCAAACGAGCTATTCAACTATTTTCGAGAACTATCTGAAAAGAGCCGAATTCCTGTTTACCTCTATGACAATCCTGCTTTTACCAAACACAGCCTGGATCTTTCATTGATCGCCCAACTGGCGCTTCTGCCGAACGTGCACGGCGTAAAGATGTCGGGCGATCTCCTGACGTTTCGACTGTGCGCTGAGAAGTACCGTGAGTCCGAACATTTCGTGGTTCTGTCGGGGCAAACCTGCTTTTGTGATCTCTCGCTTCAACTTGGCGCCTCAGGAATCGTCGAAGGCCTTTTCGCTATCGCTCCGGAGTTGGGTGTGTGCATCTGGAATTCGGTAAAGGCTGGGGATTACGCGGCTGCGGCCTTGTACCAGCGCAGACTAACTCAACTGGTTGACGTCGTTCGGGTGGACTCGCTTTTCGGAGGTTTTACGGCTGCGATGAACCTCCGGGGGATCCCGGGAAACTTCGCGGCCCGGCCCTTCACCCAAATCACCGAGGAAGGACGCGCAAGGGTTAAGGCAATTTTGAAGGAGCTCGCACTGCTCCCGGAGGAGGCAAGGAACGACCGAAGATCGAACGGGAAGGATGGAGGAAAAAATGAAAGATAACGAAGTTGTCGTCCCGGCGTATTCGACGAGACCCGCCATTCCGGAAGAAGCATCGCCATCGGCAAGTCGAGAGTTCCGCTATCAACCTTCCCACTGGGTTCCTTTCCGGGACCTGGAAACGATCGAGCGAGTGAGGCGAATCACGCGCGAGCAGATTACTCAGCACCCCAATCCCTGGGTTCGCATTTTCGTCCTCAAAGGTTCCGAGATAGAGTTCTACTGGCTTCTGGACATGTTCCGGCGGATCAAACAGGCCGCTGATGAAGGACGCCGCTTGGTCCTTATTATGCCCAACCCTTATCCGGGTTATCGCAAACTGGCCGCGATGCTCAACCAGTTCAAGGTCGACTGCCGGCAGCTTTACGTATTTAGCATGGATGAATACGCCGATGAAGAAGGAAGAATTGCACCCGATACCTGGCCGTTTGGCCTCGTCTATGCGATGAAGAAATATTTCTTCTCAGAACTGGATGAAAGCATCCGGCCTCCCGAAAGGCAGTTTGTTGGTTTGACCAACAGCAACCTTCGAGATTACGGCCGGATGATCGAAGACGTTGGCGGCGCCGACTGCTGCTATTCGGGACCGGGCTGGACCGGGCACCTGGCATTTGCCGATCCGGATGCTCCTGAATTTCAGGCCGACAGTCTGGAAGAATGGAAACAAATGGGCGCGAGGATAGTGACTCTCAGTCCCTTTACTATCGCACAGCAGTCTTTGAACGGCATCTTCGGTATGAGCGGCGATCTCGCCGCCGTGCCTCCCAAGGGAGCGACAATTGGGCCCAAGGAGGTCCTCGCCGCGCGCTTCCACTTGGATCTATGCGCCATTACGGTTCACGGCACGGCCACCTCCTGGCAGCGGTTCATTACCCGGCTGGTGATCCACGGCCCTGTCACTCCCAAGGTGCCGGAATCGATCCTCCAGACCGTGCGCACTGATTTCTGGATTTCGGAAACCAACGCTCAAGACATCCGGATCGATTGGGAAAAAGGCTATTGAGGACCAAGACTTATGATCATAAAAGGCGGGTGTCTGTGGCTGGGAAGCGGATTCGTAAACGGCTTCTCCGTGATTATCGAAAACGAGAAAATTCAGGCAATTGTCGGTGAGGACGAGGTCACAGCGGCCCCTGATGTCAATGCTCACTGCTGCTACGTCGTACCCGGTTTTATTGACCTCCTGAATCACGGGTCTGGAGGGTTCTCCCCAGAGGATAGTGTGGCTGACCTGGCACGGTTCCTCCCTCAAACCGGCGTAACCAGTTTTCTCCCCTCCATCCTGACGAACCCGATGCCGGTCATTCGGGAAGCAATAACGCGGATTGCGGACCTACCCGAAGAAAACGAGGGCGCAGCATCGATTCTGGGGATCCATCTCGAGGGCCCATTCTTCAACCCGAAGTACGGCGGACAGATGGCAAGCAGCACCGCCTGCCCTTCGCGAGAAATAATCGCGGAGCTCCTGAGCCTTGCTGCCGGGCGCTTGCGCATGGTCACGCTTGCTCCAGAGGTTCCGGGGGTCTTGGAGACGATCCCGGTGCTTCGCGAGGCCGGCGTAACTGTCTCCATCGGCCATTCGGAAGCCGACCTGAAAACTTATCGACAGGCACGGGCAGCTGGTGTCGACCACGTTACTCACCTTCTCAACGCCATGGGCAACAGCGACGACGACCTCTCTACTTATCGAGGCGTCAAGCCAACCGGGCTGGAGGAACACATTCTTGTGGATGACGGAGTGACCGTCGATCTCATTGCGGATCGCAATGGCTGCCACGTGTCGCCGACCTGGCTGAAGATCGCGTTGAAGTGCAAGGGGATCGAGAGAATCAGCCTGGTGACAGACGCGATGCCGGCCGCCGGGCTTCCGCCAGGACGCTATTCGGCGCCCGACGGCCAGTCGATTACAACCCGCCCGGATGAAGACGTCGCCCGTCTTGATAGCGGGCTTTTGTATGGCTTCACAGGCACGATGATTGGGGCACTCGGCAATTTCATGCGACACACAGGACTGAGCCTGGCGCAAGCCCTGCCCGCCGTCACAATCAACCCCGCGAGGGTGATCGGCGAGCAGCATCGTCGAGGACGGCTCGCCCCGGGATTTCGAGCGGATCTCGTGCTGCTCTCAGAAGATCTCGAAGTCCAGACCACCATTATCGGGGGGAGAATTGCCTACCAGAGGCCAGAACCGTAATCGAGACAAGATCTCGCATCACCACAATTGAAAAGCTTTCTTGAATCCTTTCGAGGGGCGTGCCAATGGAAAACTCAGGGAACCTACGTTTCGGCATTCTCGGGCTCATGGGCCCGGAAAACGGCCACCCCTATTCGTGGTCGGCAATTATTAACGGTGACTGCCGTTTGAGATAACTCGCCGGGTAATCAGTGTTTTGATTGCCGGGCGTGAAAGTCTGGAGAACGCCGGCAAAACGATTCAGCTCGGCTGAGAGTCCGGTTTGGAGGTCCTCACAACTATGCACGTCAAAGAGCTGCTCAGCCTGAAAGGCAAAGTGGTGCTGGTCACCGGCGGCGCCGGCATGTACGGACGGAGCATCGTCCAGGGAGTCGCCGAAGCAGACGCCACCGTGATCACTGCCTCCCGCAACCTGGAAGCGGGCCGCCGGCTGGCCGACGAATTCGCCAGTTCGGGCTTGGACGTTCATGCGCTCCAGCTCGACCAGTCCAGTCACAAATCGGTTCTTGCTCTAAAGCGGGAAATCGAGATGCGTTTTGGCGGCCTTGACGTTTTCGTCAACAACGCTGTTTCCCGGCCTATGAGGAAATACAGCGATCCCCTGCCAGCCTTCGAAGAGTCCATGAGAGTTAACGCGACAGGCATGTTTGATCTACTCCGCGAGATGATTGATCTGATGATCGCTTGCGGTGGCGGATCAGTGGTGAATATCGGTTCCATGCACGGGGTTTTCGGACCGGATTTCACCCTGTACGAGGCAACCCAGGATTCCCCACCCGACTACCACTTCCACAAAGGAGGCATGGTGGCCCTCACCCACTATTTGGCTCGCCGCTTCGGCCCCCAGAAGATTAGGGTAAATTGTATCAGCCCCGGCGGCCTCTGGGTCGACGACCCGACGATCTTCCCCACCGTCTTCGTCGAACGTTACATCCAGAAAACGCCGCTCGGGCGATTTGCGCAGCATGACGACATCAAAGGTGTGGTTGTTTTCCTCGCCTCTGAAGCCTCCGCTTATATCACCGGTGTGAATATTCTGATGGATGGAGGCCTGCACGCGTAGAAAGCCGATGGAATCGGAGTCACGGATGTACGAGGGAGTTGTTGTTCGGGTCGCAACGCCTAAGGCGCTCTACGACATGAAGAAAGACACAGTCCGCCTTCAGGATCGCGCTGATGCTGAGATCTTGAAGGAACAGTTCGATTTGAGCGACTAGCCATGCCTATCAAGAAATTCCGCAGTTTGGAAGACACCGACAAATCCAGGCGGCGTTTTGCAACCAGGTACCAGCGAGTACAGTGCAGCTGTACGATCAGTTTTCGGACTGAGCGCCATTTTTGCGCCTCATAAATTCCCGCCCGGGGTGTACAAGTACCGATCGATTGAGGAAGCGCAAGCTCAAAGAAAGGCGTGGATGAAGCGAGGAGCTCCAGGCCAGCGTCAGTGAGCAGGCGGATGACACGAATCCTAATGCTCAGGAACGTGTGGAAAGAATTCCGCGGGTTTATCCGAGTTATCCACACCTTCAGCGGTATCCGAGGGTGACAAGCCGCGGACAGGCACGATCGCACGGGTTACGCGGATAAGCACACGGTTTTTTTCACAGTTTCTGAGAGCTACCAACAGACCGTCTACCGGAAATTCTCAACGAGATAAAGGTCAGCGGAGGAGTGGCTCATCTGGGAAAAGAGAATGCGTTTGCCGTCCGGGAACGGGGAAACAGACGACGGTAACTGATCTGTTACGTGAACAACTCGCCTGGCTCCTGTCGCTGAATCGAGAAACACCAGGGCGCCGTCCAGAAACCACAGATAAGACCCTTTTACCCTCCAGAAATAGACGCCCTTTGCCGCCGGCGCAAAGAACTCAATCATGGCATCGGACAAGAACAGTTCCGGCTCTCCGCCGTCTACCGGCATACGATAGACGCCCACCTCGGGACCAGTTCCAAAGAACAGTGTCGTGCCGTCGATGGACTCCTTGGCATACCATCCCCCTCCCCAGGTTACTTGAACGGCCTCGCCTCCCCCTGACGGAACTTTCCAGACCTGCCATCGCCCGGTCCGATTGGAGGTGAAGTACATCCACCGCCCGTCTTGCGACCAGGTCGGCAAGATATCTTCAGCTGGATGCTCGGTGATTCGTTGAGGTCGCCCGCCTTCAGCGGAGATGACGTAAACCTCGCCCTGACCTTCGGGACGAGCGTCATAAGCAATCCAGCGGCTGTCCGGCGACCATGCCGGCGATCTGCAGCGGCCGCCGTGATCTGTCAGTCTGAGGAATCCGGTTCCGTCACTGTTCGCAACGCAGATCTCGGAAAACCCCGTCCTCGCCGATTCGAAGGCGACCTTATTACCATCGGGAGAAACCTGGGAACGACCTTCGCAATGGGTTGAGCCGAGCAATCTCGTGGGCTTCGGTTGCCGTTTCGACTCACCCGGTTCCTCAAAGGACCATATACTGGCGATGCCTGGCTGCTCCTGTATAAAGGCCATCCGCCGGGCGGGGCCGCAAATGACTGGCCAGGTGCCTCGCTCCTCGGCCAGCCGAAGCCGAGTTGAGCGTTCCGGGTTATCCAAAGGGATTCGCCAAAAATCACGCGTATGCCATCCACGGTGTAAGGAGGCGATGATTTCTGTGCCGTCGCCAGTCCACGCGTGGCCGGCGAAATCTCGAGATTTCAGGGGCATCCGATCGGTTAGAGGCACAGCCTCTCCAACTGGCGTGAAATCAGCGGAGAGATCGAGCCGGTACAGGTCGCTGAACGACCAGGGGGCGCGTACCCGGCAGAACGTGAGAATCCGGCCATCCGGCGAGAAAACGGGGTCGCAATCACCGACTAACCCGGTCGGCGGCGACGTCAGCTTCACCTTCTCGCCCGTCTCCAACTTGATCAGAAAAAGCGAATTGGGGTCATGGAACGACTGGCTCTCCGAGACGACAATCCCCTTGCTGTCGGGAGTCCATGCGAGAAGCCGTGTCATGAACCCGGGTTTCCAGAGATACTTCGTCTCGTAGACTTTCCGCTCAACTCCCCCCAGAGGGGGAATGGTATAGATTATGAAACGATCGTTCTTGAACCTGAAAAACGCTATCAGGGTGCCATCCGGAGACCAGGAAGGCTGGGCGTCCACTTCAGAGCCAGAGGTGAGGCGAAGCGGCTCTACAGAGCCCACGCTTTTCACGTAGATGTCGACATTGGGTTTCTTTTCATCAACAAAGCCGGCAAACGCCACCTGACTACCATCGGGAGAAAAGGTTGGGTTGAACTCGGCTCCCGGCTCGGTCGCGAAAGGTACGGCAATCAGAACCGGCGTTGACTTTCCTGTCGGCTTGAGCAACCGCCAGCTGCTTGCCGCCAGAAGAGCCATGAACAGGACGGCTGGCGAGAACCAGAGCAGCGTCCGCATACGGTGCTGGCGTGCTGGAGTTTCCCGAGCTGCGGCCGACAATCGGCCGCGGTCCTCGTCACCTACGCCGATGTCACTCGTCCCTGGGGAGCTGACCGGGCGCCGGCGGCTCTACGGCCGGGATCACCTCGACGCGAGCGACAAAGCGGTAGCCAACCTTGGGTACGGTTTCGATGAATTGCTCACCGGGTGATTTTTCCTGAAGGACCTTTCGCAGTTGAGAAATGTAATGGGCCAAATTGGCCTCTTCGACAACGCTGTCCGGCCAAAGCGTCCGCATGAAGTATTCCTTCTCCAGCAAACGACTGCTGTTTTGCACAAGCAGCAGGAGCGTGTCGAAGGCTTTTGGGGTCAACTCGATGCCGGTTTCATCGTGCTTCAAACGACGTTCGGACGGGTCAAGTTCGAATGAACCAAATCTATACGAGGGCAACGACGAACCGTTTGGCGAGGATTCAAAATTCATTTAAAAAAGTCCTCAAATCATTCCAAGAAACCTACAAGATTCCTCCGTCCCGTGAGTCCTAGAATCCGCGTTGTGGGGCCAGTGCTGTCAGTTGATGACGTGGCGGGGTGTTGAAAAAAAACTGTCTTGATTCTATGGCACCGCCCCGAGGAGATTCAAACATGACGCATCACAACAGGACGGAGAGGTTTAGCTTCATTTTATTCGCGTTATTCGCGCTGCTTACGCTATCCGACCCAGTCTCGGCAACGGGTGCCGTACAAGCCTCGGAAGAGATCCGGAGCGGAGCCCCGCCCATCGTGAGCGTAGGGGGCTGTGCGCGAACGATACGCCCGGAATCAGCCGGCGTCGCACTCAGATACCTCCAGCAGGGCGGCGTCCGGTATCGAAAAGGCGACCTTGACGGAGCCATCAGACAATACTCCTCCGCGATCAAGCAGGACCCCTGTCTGGCAATCGCCTACAACAATCGCGGCAACGCCAAGCGACGCAAAGGACAGTTTTTGGAAGCGATTGCAGATTTCAACCGGGCGCTGAGCATCAACCCCGATCTCGCGGAGGCTTTCAACAACCGTGGTTTGGTCAGGCGCCTGCTCGAGCAGGCTGACGCTGCCATTACCGACTTTAGTCGGGCCATTGAGCTCCAGCCGGGGTATGCCGCAGCTTACAACAACCGTGGGAACGCTCTTCGCGACAAAGGTGAGATGGAACAGGCGGCGGCCGATTTCAACCGTGCTATCGAAATCGACCCTGCTTTTGCTGCGGCCTACAACAACCGGGGCGAGATGCGGCAGGACAAAGGCGACCTCGAAGGCGCAATGGCTGACTACAATGAAGCGGTCAGGCTCGATCCTCGTCTCTGGCAAGCACTGAACAATCGCGGCGCTCTGCGATTTCGCCTGGGGGATCTGAAGGGAGCACTGGCCGACGTTAATAGTGCCATTACAGAAAACCCAGACTATGCCACTGCTTACATGAACCGCGGCCTGCTGCGGTTGCTTGAAGGTAATCCAGACGAGGGCCAAAAGGATCTCGACCGCTGCCTCAAACTGGATCCTCGTCTAAAACCCCTGGTTCAAGCACGAGTTCAGGCGGTCAGGAGAATGGTGAACGAGCGATCCCGGTTGGCGGATCGTTGAAAGACGACCGGTTCGCTACCATGATCGGCGTAGCCAGCTCCGCAGGGTGCGTTTCGAATCCGGCCGGCGCTTTTCCGGGCGGATTCGAAACCCACCCTCCTGCATAGCATCTACAAAGGACGTCACCCTGGTTTTTGCACTTGGCTTCGGGTAAATACGTTTTGGCTCCTGCTTTTTTGCCTGTGTCCAGATCCCCTTTTCCCCGGTTCACCTGCTTAAACGCAGTCTGATCCCTGCGTCTCAAAAACAAGATTTCTCCTCGGGATAACTTCGGCCACCTGAAGGAGGGACGACAAACCCTGCCTTTTCCAACTTTCGATCGAAATTCGTTGCGTGTTTCGGTGCTCCCCGGAGATCCGCCGTTGCTGCCCGTCGCACTGACCGTTGACGTTTATCCTCAACAGGTTCAATCTGATGATCCATGAACGTCCTCAATGCTGTCGGAAATACCTCAATGGTTCGTCTTCAGAAAATTGTCCCCAGCGGGAGCGCGGAGATTTTAGTGAAGCTGGAGTGGGAAAACCCGACCGGCAGCATGAAGGACCGCATGGCACAGGCGGTGATTGCGCGCGCCGAGGAAGAGGGTCGACTTAAGCCGGGAGACACAGTGGTCGAGTATACCGGTGGCAGCACGGGCGCCTCTCTCGCCTTGGTCTGCGCCGCAAAAGGCTATCGTCTTCGAATCGTCACATCCAATGCGTTCAGTCGCGAGAAGCTCGACCAGATGTCGGCCTTAGGCGCCGAGCTGACCCTTGTGGAGAGTGAAGGGGGGCAGACCACCAAGAAGCTGATCCTCGACATGATAGAGACGGCGCGCGAATTTAGTCGGGAACCGCACACGTACTGGATCGACCAGCTGAACAACCTGGACAGCCTCTCCGGTTATTACCTGCTTGGGGAAGAGATTTGGACCCAAACCGGGGGGAAGATCGACGCTTTCGTGCACAGCGTCGGTACGGCCGCTTCTTGTCGCGGAGTCGCCACCGTACTGAAGAAGCATCGACCGAGTGTGAAAATCGTTGCCGTTGAACCGGCCGAGTCGTCCGTACTGCTGGGCGGGCAGCCCGGTCCCCACAACATCGAAGGAGTTGGGATTGGCTACACTCCTCCGCTCTGGGATCCCAGCCTGGTTGACGAAGTAGTGGCAATCAAGACTGAAGACGCGAAGGATATGGCGAGGCGCATCGCACGAGAAGAAGGAATTTTCGCTGGCACGTCGTCCGGGGCCAACGTCCTGGCCGCGATGCAAGTGGCCAAACGGCTCGGTCCAGGCGCGACGGTAGTCACGCTCGTCGTCGACTCCGGACTAAAGTATCTCAACACCGACGTATACAGAAGGGGATAGAGCTGATGTCCATATCTCCCACAAATTCGAGCGGCGGACCGGCGGCGCCCGGACAAGAAGCATCTTCTGCAGGTTCTGGACCTGCTTACGCTGGAATTTCCCCGGCACGGGCCTGGATTCTCTGCATCTTTCTGTTTTTTGCCACAGCGCTCAGCTTCCTCGACCGGCAGGTTCTGAGCGTGCTAGCGCCGGACATCACGGCTGAGTTTGGGATGTCGAACACCGTGTACTCCCGGGTGGTATTCGCCTTCGTCCTCAGCTACACGGTGATGTTCGCTCTCGGGGGACGGCTTATGGACGCGCTCGGCACCCGGCGGGGATTGGCGCTTTCCCTCGGGGTTTGGTCGGCAGCGAGCGCCGCTCACTCACTGGCGATCGGCCCCTGGAGCCTGGGAGCGGCCCGGTTCTTTCTGGGCGTGGGTGAGGGTTCGTGTTTTCCGGCCGCCACCAAAGGCGCCGTGGAGTGGATGCCTCCGGCAAGACGCGGCCTGGCTGTCGGGCTGGCGAACGGGGGCTCGGCATTTGGCGCGGTTCTGGCGCCGCCGCTGTGCGCCTGGTGGGCCGGCGTGTTCGGCTGGCGTGCGACCTTTGCGGCGACGGCGGGACTGGGCATTCTGTGGCTGGTCGGGTGGCGTCTCGCTTTTCGTGGCACGCCGGAGACCAGCACGAGCGCAAGCCGCAGTCGGGTGAGTTTCGGCTCGCTGCTTCGCCGGCCTGAAGTTCGCCGGCTGCTGTGGGCGCGTTTCTGCTTCGACCCGGTCTTTTACTTCTACATGTTCTGGATCCCGCAGTACCTTTCGCGCGAGCGCGGGCTTTCGCTCTCGGAGATAGGTGCCCTGACTTGGATACCCTTCCTGGTCCTTGGAGTGACGAACATCGGTGCGGGGCGAGCCTCCGATCTACTGGTCGCTCGCGGCTGGCCGGCTCGCCGAGCTCGCCTAGCGCTGATGCTGTTCTCGGCGCTTCTTACGCCGGCTTCGTGGCTCGCGGCCGGTGCGCCAACCACGGGACTGGCCATCGCCCTTATGTCAGTCCTTATGTTTGCCCATGGGATCTGGATAGCAAACTTCATCACCCTGATCGGAGACACGGTTGCGCCGGAAGAGACCGGGACTGCAGTCGGATTGACCGGCACCAGCGGCGGAGTTGCCGGAATGATTTCGAGCCTGATCGTCGGTCCGGTCGCCGATCACTTCTCCTTCACACCCGTTTTTCTAGCCTCGGCTCTCCTGTACCCTGTGGCCTGGCTGGTCCTGGTTACCGGCCGGCGCCTCCCGGCGGGAGCTGTGGCGGGAGGACATGCATGAGAGTGGAACGGCGGAAGCCCCGCACTGCCCGCGTTGGCGTTTTTGGAGTTGGATATCACGTTTACTGGAGACAGTTCCCGGGGCTGCTCGATGAACTGCGTGGCAAGCTCGATGTGCTGGTTCGCAAAACCGCAGTAACGGGAGTATCGGTAGAGAATTTCGGAATCGTGGACAAAGCCCAGGATGCGTATGCGCTCCTCCCACGATTGAAGGCTGCGGACCTCGATCTGGTCTTTTGTGACATGCTGACCTACGCGACTTCGGGGACGTTCGCAAGTATTGTTCGCAATCTCGACGTTCCCATCGTGTTAGTCGCCCTTCAACCTCTCGCCGCGCTCGATTACGCCCGAACGACGACTCATATGCAGCTTGCGAACGACGACTTCTGCTCGGTACCCGAATTTACCGGCGTGGCCCTTCGCATGGGCAAGCGGCCTCCCGAGGTCATTCTAGGGACACTGGAAGGAGACGCCGAGGCAGATGCGGAAATCGCAGACTGGTGTGACGTAGCGATGGCGCTGCACGACGTCAAGCGCGCTCGTATCGGACATTTCGGACACCCGATCGAGCATATGTTCGACATGCAAACGGACCAGGCAGCTCTGACTGCGGCCTTCGGTTGTCATGTGGTGCAGACGGAAGCGGACGACCTGCTTCGGCTTGAGCGGGAAGTTACGCGCGAAGAAGTGGACCGTAAATGCGAGGCCATTTTGGCTCTGTTCGATACACCAAATCCTGGTCCGGACCCGGTGACTCGCAAACTGACCCCGGAGGATCTGGCGACGGCTGCGCGGGTGGCAGTTGCGCTCGACAAGTTCGTGGAGCTGCACGAACTGGACGGGCTAGCCTACTATTACGAGGGAGAACCCGGAAGCCCCCTACGTAACCTCGTCACCAATTTGATCGTAGGAAATTCTCTCCTGACGGCCGCCGGTTTTCCGATGTGCGGAGAGTCAGATTTAAAGACCTGCGTAGCCATGCTGCTCATGGACCGGATCGACATCGGAGGGAGTTTTGCGGAATTTCATCCTATCGATTTCCGCGAGGGCTTTGTCCTTGTCGGTCACGACGGACCTCACCATATCAACATCGCCGACGGAAAACCGATACTGCGCAGCTTGGTGAAGTATCACGGCAAGCCGGGGAGCGGCGCGAGCGTGGAATTCAAGATCAAGGAAGGCCCGATTACGATGCTGAGCATCGGAGTCACGGCCCAGGGCTCTTTTCGATTCATCCTGGCGGAGGGCGAGAGTGTGGCCGGCGCTATTCCTGCCACGGGAAACACAAACACGCGCGGCTTCTTTCAGCCGGACGTCCGGACGTTTCTGAAGCGCTGGGTGTCGCACGGTCCCACGCATCATTTCGCTCTTGGCGTAGGGCATCGAGCCCGAACACTCGCCCGCATCGCCGACGCACTGGGAATTGAAAGTAAGATCGTGACTTGACGATATTCAATCGATATTCGAAGGATTCGACTTCTTGCCCCCGTCACCTCGTCTGAAAAGGGCCGTGGACGGCCGTCACCTGGTAGGTCTCCCCGCTGTCATCCAGGATGATTACTTTGTACGACTCGCCTCCGGGGCTGACCCGAACCACGATGTGCCCCTGGTGGCTGGTGACCTCGGCAAGCCCTGGAGTCACGATCCGATTGGCTGGATGCATGTTTGTCATGAAGAGGTCTCGCGGACCGGGATACGACCCTGGCGAACGGAGCCGGTTGTAAACCGACGGGGTGGGATGAGCCGAATCCCAGACTGGCAGAATCCAGGTGCGGGGACGAAGGGCGTTCAAGAAAAAGGAATTCTGAGAGTCAATGTAGCCATGATGATTCAGTACACTGACTTCCACCGGGCCAACCGCTTTAGCCACCGGGGTCTCGACGTCGTGCCAATTCGGCGCTCCCGGCTCGGGAATCCCCGGGATGTCCCCGCCGCTAAAATAGTCGAACGCCCCATAACTGAGTCGGAAGCCGGCGCTGCAGGCATTCTCGCTCGGGAGTTCGCCAGGCTTGATCTCCGCGAGAGGCGGAAAGTGCTGGCGGGTTGCGGTTCCTACGCCGGTCCAGACCTCGCCGTTCGCCATCACGATGACGATTTCGAAGTTCGGGTACTTCTCCGGGGAGTTCACCAGTCGAATCTGATCCTTTCGCCCAGGGCGCAGCCGCTCGACTGTCATCCCTCGATGCTTTTCCTGCCATTTCAGGAACGCTTTATAGTTCTCAATCGTCGCGCCTGTGAGGGGTGAAGGGTAGTCGTAGTCGGGCCACCCGCGATCGAGCATCCTCGCGATCGGCACGTATTCAGCGACTTCCGTTATGCCGGACAGCTTGTACGGACCAAGGGACGACGCCCTCGAGCTCCCATTGATGCCGCCCATGTGATCGCCGTGGAAGTGTGTCAACAGCGCGTAATCGAGAACCGCAGCTTCTCCTTTCGGATGAAAGCGCTTGATGTAGCGGCTGATTGACTCGCCCGGACTGTGGGACTCGTCGGGTCGCGGAGGCACATGCCGTTCGGTGCGGGCAGCCAGCGCGCCGGCGTCCACGAGCAGAGTAGTGCCGTCCGGGAATACAAGAAGAGCCGAATTCCCTCTGCCTGTATTGATCTGATGGATGTCGAGCGTGCCTTCGGTCCAGGGCGCTAAGGGCTGGCCGACGGTCTGGCCATGCGCCGCCCCAACGCCCAGGCCGAAAGCTGCTATCAAAATAAAGAGACTACGCGGTGTCATCAATTTCATCCTCCCGAAAGTCAAAAGGTCAACCTTAGAGCGAACTGCATGGTTCCAGGGTCTCTCACGCGTTCGCTTGCCCGAAAGTCCTGCGTTGCGTCATCACTGTTGTAGTCCAAGGCTTCCGACCGGGTCCAGACTACGCCGAATTCCATGCTGCGTGCAACCGCCGGCCAGGTTGCCTGCGACTTCGGGACCGTCTGCGAGGGCGACCGAGCACGATATGACCACCATCGCCGGGATCGACCGCAACTGTCGTCTGATTAAGGGCCAGGTTTTCCTCTGGAAGGACGGCCAGGATTGGACCGATTTGTGGATCCGGACGGACCGATCGCAGATTGAAGGAGTCATAGCTCAGGGCTTCTATCTGGGAGCCCAGATCATCTGCTGGACACTCGTCATCCAGTGCGCCGAAAACGAACTAGGAATGTCCAAGACTGAAGCTTTTCCGGCGAACAGCCTGCGGGCTTATGGTATTTTCGGGCGACAAGGAGGATCATCATGAAGCCGACAGATCGTCGCTCGTTCATGAAGGCCAGCCTGGCTGGCGGATTTGTACTTTCGGCGACCAGTACTCAGGAGAGGCCGATCCAGGGTTTCGAAACGCAGCCCCGCGACCCCACGGCGTCGGAGGGCTGGCAGCCTGTGTCCGACCGCAAGATCAGGGTGGGGCTAGTGGGATACGGCGTTTGCAAATTCGCCGTCGACTTCAGCTTTCAACATCACCCGAACGTCGAGATTGTCGCCGTCAGCGACCTGATTCCCGAACGTTGCGCTGCTCTCGCCAAGGTTGTCAAGTGTCGGAAGACATATCCTTCCCTGGAAGAGTTGGTTAAAGACCCAAGGATCGAGGCCGTATTCGTGGCTACCGATGCACCCAGTCACGCTGAACACGCTATTGCGGCCCTAACTAAAACACGGCAAACATGTGGCCTGCGCGGTGCCCGCCGTCTTTGAATCCCTGGAGGATGCTGACCGGCTTCACGAGGCTGTAAAGACCAGCGGACTGAAGTACATGATGTTCGAGACCTCATGCTTCCACGCGGATCTCCACCATATGCGTGAAATTTACAAGACCGGGGGTCTGGGAGAGTTGGTCTACGCTGAAGGGGAGTACTACCACTACATGCCTGAGCCGATCGATTCCTTCAAGGGCTGGAGGATCGGGCTGCCGCCCAGTGGTACCCGACTCATTCCAACGCCTATTACGTCGGAGTCGGCGGCGGCAGCTTCACGGAGGTTTCGTGTATGGGAATGCCAAGTCAGATCGACCACCTGAAGCCGGCCAACAACCGCTACCAGAATCCTTACGGCACCGAAATCGCTCTATTCCGGACAAGCGAAGGCGGAAGCTGTGACTGGCCATTTGAAATTCCCCAGTTTTTGGCCAACAATTTTCCCCAGT
>DAOTAI010000459.1:0-4028 GCA_035593865.1 Acidobacteriota bacterium | reverse complement strand
GACTTTTTTCACAAGACCATTCGGGAGTACAAGATGCCCAGCGTAATCCATCAGAATTTGTTCTAAGGGCTGATCCTCCTGATGGAGCTCTCCTCTTGCCGTTAGTGCGAGCCAATCCCGGATACGATGAACAAAGCGTGTAGATGTCCAGCGGCGTTTGATTTCTTCATATCGTTCGGCATAGATGCAAAGATTTCGCGGGAATTCTTGAATGTGAAGGTTGAGATGGGGAACCTGCGGAAAATCTTTGCGCAGTGCGTGAACTATTGGGTAGACGCTATCATCCTCATGAAATGTCGCAGCAATCCGCTCTGACGGCTTTACTGGATAATGGCATAATTGAGGAACCTCAACCTCCACATCGAAGACAACTTTTTCAGAGGTATCGCTTTTTCGACATTCAACCAGGCGGGAAAAGGGAATCTTACCCGCATCCAGCATGAACGCGAGGTCACGAACCTTCTCGATCACAAGATGATCGATATCCACAAGTTCGCCATCTGGCTCGAAATACCCGGCTTTCATCCTCTTGAACCTGCCCTCGGAGCTCGCTGTGAGGTAACTACGTAAGCTGCACCAAGGACGCTTTTCTTGAGTGTTCCTTTGGTTTTTCCGATCTCAATAACAACAGGTTTAGGGTCATTAGCCGTTGGGTGCTCCATCGTAACCACGAACTGCCCGCCGAGCCCGGAAATCACTTCGTTATAATACTCGGCTGCCTGGCGATGTGGAGGCTGATCATCTTTATCTTCATCCGTGCCAGCCTCGGGAATTGGCTTACTCGTTGAAACCGCTACTGCCCCGTCTTGTCCTTGCTCCTTGAATAACCAATCGACCTGCTCAACAGCCTTAGTCTTGTTCTTGCCTTTTTCAGGACCGATTGACAGGTAGCTACAATGGTGCGGAAGCTTGGCAATATCCCATTCGAGACGTTGGTCGTTGCCCTTACTTCTCGTTATATCCACGATATCCGACAATATCTCGTGAGTTGAATCGGCTAAAAGCACGGCCTTCGTCTGGACCCGATCGATCTCGAAAGTGACTTGCATCACAAGGGAATCTTCGTTTCGGTCCTCGACAGTGTTTTCGTTTTGGCGCACGGCAAACGGCGAGTGAACGAAAAATTCGACCTTATCTGCGGAAAGTGAGAATTCGGGTGCAAGTTCTCCCGCATCAGAAATCATTTGAAGCCGGTCATCGAGTTTGATGCCGTTTTCCTCGCACCATTGTCTTAAGCGTTCCGGGCGAGAAAAAACACGGATGCCTTTCCCTTCTCTGAAACGATAGCGCGCTTCTTTCTGGAGAATACGAGCTTCGTCATCATCAGGTCTTTGCTCGGTAATGAGGGCAGCAGGTACCCACATGACATTAATTTTTATCCTGTCTTCGCCCTGGTATTTTTTAGCATGCTCCAAGTAAAAAAAATCCGTCGCACCACTGAAATGATCTTTGTCGAGGTGGCTAAAGGCCACAACGTCAAAGTAGTCGCGATTGCACGTCTCAAGGTCATCCCTAAGCTCTTTGGGAAGATCGCAGCGCAGGTCGTTTTTATCCTCTGGGTCACGTGTATCCGCGAAGTCAAAGAGGATTTTTTTGCCACAATCCAAATCAATGCGGCAACAGTCCGCATTTCCCAGAGGGAAAAATGTCATTTTGTGCATGGGTTGTCTCCTCGAAATTCATCGCGCTGTTTTCTGGCTGGCTTTGGCAAAGTTCCCTTCATCACTTGCTCACCCCTAATTTTCAATCCCTACCACCGCCAAGGGCGTAGCAGAGTAAGACATTTCATCGTTGATGATGCCCGAATAACTCAGTTCGCGATGCAGCAGTTCCTGTAGGCGACCCTTCTTATTGGCCGCGAGACTCTGCCATTGCTCGGCGGGTCCTGATGGTGATTGCATTCCCAGAATTTTTTCATCCAGTCGCTCAAGCCATGGTGCTCGGTCGCCCTCCGCATTCATCCCAATTCTGACAACATGGTGGCTGGCTTGGCCGTCTTTGCCGTGGGTGCTGATTTTCCAGAGTGTAAGCAGGCCCTCACCTGCTATTCCGTTCACCTTCCCGGCCAAGGCCCGAGGCCCTGCATCGGCAGATGAGTATCTGCGCATGAACTGATTGACGACAGGATGCTCCAAGCCGACAAGCTGAAGAGTTTCTTCCTGAAGAGCAGCGTCACGCTCTGTCGTGAACACCATGTTCGGTTCACCATCTCTGACCAGAATCCACCTGCCATCGACCTCTTTTTTGAAATTCCACCCGGCGAGCCTAGCTGATCGGGCAATGAAATTGACAAGACGCTGCATTCCTCGCCCTTCGTCGTCGAACTTCTGGTAGTCGCCGAGATTGAACCGGTCGAGCTCCTGGAAGAGCTCAAAGACAACCTGACGCGCCAGATTGGCATTGCTCATGGCAACCTCCAGCTCCTGGCGGGTTCGCTTCAGGGTCGGATCACTAATGGCGTCTTGATAGAGCCGGTCATAGCTCAAAGCGCTGCTGAGCTGCCCCAACACTTGCGTCCTCAAATCCTCGGCTATCTGCCCCTGTTCATCCACTTTGCCCAGAGTTCTGGCGATGTCGTTCAGTTTTTCCTCAAGCAGCAGATAGATCTGGCCTTCAATGGTGTCTGCTGCCACGAGGTTGTAGACTTGCGCGGTTGATTCCTGGCCATAGCGATGGATTCGGCCGATGCGCTGCTCGAGATCCATGGGATTCCAGGGCAGGTCGTAGTTGAAGAGAATGCGGGCAAACTGGAGATTGATGCCTTCCCGACCGGCAGCGGTACAGACCAGTACCTTGGGTCCATCCTTCCGGCGGAATCTCTTTTGGGCAGCTGTTTTCGCTCCGTGATCTCCGCCTTTGAGGACATCGACACCCGCACTGGGAAAAACTTCATCCAGTTGTTTCTTAATGGCCTCGACCGTGCCCAGGTAGGTGGCGAAGATAACGACTTTTTCGTTGGGGTTCTGCTGCCATATCTGGCGCAGGGCATGAACGAGCATCGCCGTTTTTGATTCGATGCCGTCCGGAAATTGTGTCAGCAGATCAAGTATCCGCTGCCGTTCTTCCGGAAGCGCAACGACGACCAGCATGGCGGCCGAATCCTCTCCTGCACCGGCTTCATATTCAGAATCGGAATAGCTTTCAGCTGTCGAGGCAAAGGAGAGCGCTTCGTTTCGCTTTTTCAACAACTGATATTTTGCGTCAGCCAGGATCTGATCGGTCTGGGCGTTACCTACGGCGTCATGCGGGGTGGAGTAGATATCGTGAATGATCTGTCGGGCCTCCTCGAAGACCCGGTTCCGACCATCCACATCCAGCAATTCGTCACGCTCAATTCCTTCCTGAATGGTCAGCATCAGCAACCGGCGCTGTAGGGTCGAGCGGATAGCAGCAAAACTGCTGGCGGCGATTTTCTGAAACACCGTCATCACAAAACCCAGTGCCCGGCCTTTGTTGCCTTGCTGAGCTGCCAGGTTGTAGCCATCCCGCAGATAATCCAGGAGCGCGTTGTAGAACTCTTTTTCCCGCTCAGACAGCTCAAACCCCTCGGTGTGGACCATGCGGCGGACGAACAACGGGCTGCCATCCTGGGCACAGGCATCGGCCTTGGTGCGGCGGATGACCACCGCATTGAGACGGTGCCGGTTCGTGACCATGTCTCGGTCGCTCTCGAAGAGCTCGGGGCTGAGCAACCGAATCAGCATCCAAAAACGGAAATGATCGCCCTGGTGCGGCGTTGCAGAAAGGAGAATGAGATCGCGGCAATGATCGCGGATGGCTTCGGCAAGTTTAAAATTCTCGGTCTTCTTGACCTTGTTGCCGTAGCGATAGACGCTCAGATGATGGGCTTCGTCGAAGACCACCAAATCCCAAGGCGGGGCAGCGAGAAGCTTCTTCACCCGCGCCGGGCGCTTGAGCGTATCGACCGATACGATCAGGCGATTGTGCTTGGCAAAGGCGTTGGTTTTACGGTCGGTAACATCCCCCTCGCTACCGAACACCTCAAAATCGAGATTGAAAACCTCATT
>DAOTAI010000458.1:0-4042 GCA_035593865.1 Acidobacteriota bacterium | reverse complement strand
CGCCAACCCTGAAAGAGTTGTGTATTGTGCACAATACGCAACCCTTTCAGGGTTGGCGATTTACGGCGACGTTTGTACCCAGGGTTTGCCCAAAAAACGGTCTGGGCTTCGCTACGCGACCCTTTCGGGGTCGAGATACAAAAAAGCTGGAGTCGTCGAGTTTTTGCAATTGGCTCAGAGTAAAGCATTTTCCATTTTTCATCGTTCATTTCTCATTTTTCAATTCTTTCCCGCGAGTCCCCGTCCAATTCGGACCAAATCAAAAATGAAAAATTAACGATGGTAAATGGAAAATGCCTTTGTACCCTTCGACGCCTGCCTCGTTCTTCAATCCGCTGCGCACAGCTTGCCACTATCAAAAGAAGGCCCGTCTTACCCGTGACAGGTTCTTGTTCCCACTGTATAGTCCCCCGTTAAGGCTGGGAAGATTATTGCCGTACCACTTTTCAGCACCAAAAAACGGTTGGTAGGATTAAGGAGTTCTATGGACTCGTCGGCTTGAGCAAAAATATAGGGACGTTCGCGTGACTGAGATATATTTGCTGGCGCCACTCATCCTGATCTTAGTGGTCACCGTATCAACTCTGCTGGACCGTTGGAGTGTTCCCGTCATTCTCGTTGCCCTCGGTGCGGGAATCATTTTCGGCAGCGACGTGCTGGGACTCTGGTACTTCGACGATGTCGAGCTGACCAACGAGATCGCCAACATCGCGCTGGTTTTCATCCTATTTCAGGGGGGATTCAGTACCAAGCGAGAGCACTTGAAGCCCGTTGCCCTGGTTGCGGGAGGGCTGGCGACCTGGGGCGTCGTCTTAACCGCGTTGGCAACCTTCGGCGTGCTATGGGGTCTTCTGGACTGGCCGTTCGAGACGGCGATGTTGCTCGGCGCAATTATTTCCTCTACCGATGCGGCGGCAACATTTTCGGTACTTCGGCGGCAAGCCTTGCCACCCACGCTCTCGTCAACGGTCGAAATCGAGAGTGCAGCCAACGACCCGATGGCTATTCTCCTGACCACGGCTGCGATCGAAGCTTTGGCTGCTGGCAACGGCGGGACCTATGCTGTCGTGCCGTGGTTTATCTGGAAGTTCGGCGCAGGTGTACTACTGGGCTGGATCCTCGGTCATGTCGCCGTCTGGGTGTTCAACACCTTGGGGCCTCGGGACCGCGGGCACTACTACGTGCTCATGCTGGGAATGGTGCTGCTGATCTATGGCTTGTCGGAGCTCGTATGGGCCAGCGGCATGTTGGCGGTATTCGTTGCCGGCTATATCGCGCAGAATCGGCCGTTCGTACATAAGCAAGGCGTGGTCAATTTCTCGACTGCCCTCGCCTCAGTTGCCGATATCGGAATGTTCATCCTGATGGGACTTCTTGTCTCTCCGCGGCAGTGGTCGAATCTGTGGGATGAAGGGGTGGTATTGTTTCTCGTCCTTACCTTCCTGTCCCGGCCAATAGCTGTAATGCTGGGCACATTGGGCATGGGGCTGAGCCGTAGAGAGCGGATTTTCATTTCGTGGGCCGGACTCAGAGGCGCCGTCCCGATCATCCTGGGCACTTACCCCATGGCCGCCGGCATATCGGTGGGGCGGGAGGTGTTTAACCTTGTGTTTTTCGCGGTGTTGCTGTCGGTCTTTGTGCAAGGCTCCACGCTGGGAACGGTGGCGAGGTGGCTCAAGCTGGCAACCTGGTCCAGGCCGACGCCGCTGTACAACCTCGAGTTAATCACCATGGCCCAGAGCGATCTTGATCTGATCGTGGTCGATATGCCGGGACCTCAAGGCGCGCCCGGACCGAAGATCCGAGATCTCAAGCTGCCACCCGGCGCCGTTATTACGCTTATCACCCGTGGCGACGAGGTCGTGGTCCCTAAAGGGAATACTCGGCTCCAGGGGTGGGATCAAGTGACCGTACTGGCGCATGTCAAGGACGAGGAGGCAGTCCGATCGGCGCTGTTAGCAAAGGAACAGCCGCAAATACAAGTAGAGTAGGCCTGAGGACTGAGGAGGCGTGGAGGGCCGAAGCCGTCTGGAAAGGTAAAGAGCACCATGTGCATGAACGAAACAGAATTCAGAAAGAAATTGTCCGAGTTGGAAGCTCAGCATCAACTCCTCCTCCAGCGCAAAAACAAACCGGTTTACGTCAATGGTGTGTACGAAAGGTACGTATATCCGGTGATAACAGCCGCTCATACGCCCCTTTTCTGGAGATACGATCTAAACCCGGCGACCAATCCGCATCTGATGGAGCGGCTGGGAATCAACGCTACTTTTAACGCGGGGGCGCTTTATTTCAATGGCAAGATTGTCCTGGTCGTGAGAGTCGAGGGAGCGGATCGAAAGTCATTTTTTGCCGTAGCGGAAAGCCCGAATGGAATCGACAACTTCCGATTCTGGGACTACCCGATTACCATCCCCGAAACCGAAGACCCTGATATCAATGTGTACGACATGCGATTGACCCGCCACGAAGACGGATGGATCTACGGCGTCTTTTGTACTGAACGCCGGGATCCAACGGCTCCGCCCAGCGACCAGTCGGCCGCCGTGGCACAGGCCGGGATTGCACGCACCCGGGACCTGGTTCATTGGGAAAGGCTGGCTGACCTGAAGAGCACTTCGCCACAGCAGAGAAACGTCGTGCTTCACCCCGAGTTCGTCAACGGCAAATATGCCTTCTACACCCGACCGATGGACGAATTTCTCTCTACCGGCACTGGAGGAGGCATTGGATTCGGCCTTTCGGAATCCATCGAACACGCCGAAGTGAAGGAAGAAATCATCATCGATCCCAAGGTGTACCACACGATCAACGAGGTCAAGAACGGCGAGGGCCCGCCACCAATCAGGACGGAAAAGGGTTGGTTGCACCTGGCTCATGGTGTTCGCAACACCGCCGCCGGGCTGCGATACACACTCTACCTGTACATGACCGACCTGGATGACTTGACGAAAGTGATCTACAGACCGGGTGGTTACTTCATCGCACCGGAGGGTGAAGAACGGGTCGGAGACGTATCTAACGTGGTCTTTTCAAACGGCTGGGTGGCCAAGGAAACGGGTGAAGTGTTTATCTACTACGCTTCGTCGGATACTCGAATGCACGTAGCCACTTCGACAATCGAGCGACTGGTCGACTACTGCATGAACACTCCCGCGGATCCCCTGAGATCGGCGGCCTGCGTAGCCCAGAGAAACGAACTGATACGGAGAAACCTGGAAAGGATGCGACACTCCTCAGATCATTGAGTAGTCATAGGGCTTGCGCATCTCACGAGCAACCCATCGGCTGGCCTCGGCATCGTTGACGAAGTCTTCCTTGATCGGGTCCCATTTCAGCTTTCGACCCAGCCGGACGGCGATCGAGCCTAAATGCGCAACCGTGGCTGAGCGGTGCCCGACACTCGCCGGACAGATCGTTTGTTTTCTGGACTTCACACACTCCAGGAAATTGTCCATGTGGTCATTGCTTACATAAACCCGCTTCGCCGACTCGGGCAGTTTTTGAGTTAGCAGGGCTCGATCGCTGGCCTTGATTTCGCCGCGCGTGACCCAAATCCAGCCATCTGATCCGGTGAACCTTATTCCGTGCTGCTGCCCATTCGGGTCCTTGACTTCGCCGTTCCAGGCGCTGGCCGTGGTGCTGCGGCAATGGTGAACGACGCCGTTGGCATAGGTGTAAGTGATTTCGTATTCACTGGAGGCCGTGTAACCGCCTGGAATCATTTCGACCAAAGCCTTTCCCTCGACCTCGACGGGGCCGGAATCGTCCATATCCAGCGCCCACTGCACGATGTCATTGTGATGAGCACCCCAGTCGGTGATCGTGCCACCCGAATACTCCCACCAATACCGGAAGGAAAAATGAGTACGCTCCTTGACGTAGTCAACCTTAGGCGTCTGACCCAGCCAGAAATCGAAATCGAACCCTTCCGGCACAGGTCCGGGCGCGAAGGGGCCTCCGCGCAACCCGGCGGGAAGCCAGACTTCGACCCGCTCGACCCGCCCGATTCGCCCGTTCCTGATCAAATCTACGGCCAAGC
>DAOTAI010000018.1:0-23523 GCA_035593865.1 Acidobacteriota bacterium | reverse complement strand
CAAAACGAAGCGGGTTGTCGATCGGCTCGGTCCGGTATTAGTTTGCAGGAAGCCTGAAGCGGAGCGTTTTTTATCCGCGTAATCCGCGCTATCCGTTCTATCCGTGGGGACGAATACCCGCGGATAGAACGGATAGCGCGGATTACGCGGATAAAAAACTGTAACCCAATCTCCACGCCCGAGTGTCTAATCTACCTGTCCGCTCCGGGTGGCCGGATGCCTTTGACCTTGGTCTTGATCGAGAGGAACTTGTCTCGGGAGGTAATGAAAAGGGTCGAGAAGTCTCGTCCTCCGAAGACAACGTTGGAAGCATAGGGCACGCTTATCGTTCCGATCAGCTTTCCCTCCGGCGAGTAGACCATTACTCCGGCGCCGCCGCATCCGATGTAAAGGTTTCCGTGCTCGTCGAGCGTCATGCCATCTGGACCGTGTGTGAGCTCAGCCCAGCGTGTCTCGTTGGTCAACTGCCCAGGCCCGATGACGTCGTAGCGGTAAATGACCTTCCCCCGATTGTCGGCCAGGTAGAGGATCTTGTTGTCCGGATTGAGCAAGATACCGTTCGGTTTCTGGCAAACCGTTGACACGCGGCTCACTTTGCCGTCTGCAAAAACATAGTATGTATCTTCTTTCCTGACGGTATCCTGGCCGCGGTGTCGATAATTCGGGTCGGTAAAATAAAAACCGTTGCTGGTGTCGACGGTCAGGTCATTAGGTTCGTTGAATCGCAGGCCCTCGAACTCGGATGCCAGGACTCGCTTCTCTTTGGTGTTTACATTGAACGCGACGATTCGGAAGGCCGCTCCTTCGCAGACAACAAGCTCTCCCTTGTAATTGAACATCATCCCGTTAGCGTCCGTGCTGTCGTTGACGAAGACGGAAACAGGGTTTCCGAGCTTGTAGAAGTAAATGGTATTGTTCTGACCGTCAGAAAAGTAAACGTTTCCTTCCCGATCTGCCGCAGGACCCTCGGTAAAGCCGTATCCAGTCCCAAGAACCTCGTATTCGGTCCCAGGCTCGATGATGTCGTCGATACTCATAGTACCCCCCGCCAGGAACACGGGCGCCAGGACAACCAATCCCAGTAGACCAAAAAAAGCAGCGCTTCTTCTCATCATTCTGGCATGATACAGCCCCTTGATGAGCTACACTACCGTCATGAATCGCAGATTATTTTCGGTCCTCTTACTGTTCTGTCTGTTCCCGTCGTTACTCGGTCAGAAGGTTCCGAGAATTCAACCGGAAGAAGCTGGAATGGCTGCAGACCGCCTGGCCCGAATCGAGACGGTCATGCAGCAGTACATCGATCAGGGAAAGATGGCAGGTCTGGTCTGCCTGTTGGTCAGAAACGGAGGAGTGGTTTACGAGAAAAACCTGGGCAAGCTGGATGTCGCGAAAGGGACACCGATACCGCCCGACGCGATTTTCCGGATCGCTTCGCAATCGAAGGCGATCACCAGTGTTGCCGTAATGATTCTCGTCGAAGAGGGACGGCTTCGGCTGAACGACCCGGTCTCGAAGTTCATCCCGGAGTTCAAGGACAGCCGCGTGGCGGTAAAGTCGGATGAGCCGGGTGCGAAGGGATATATCACGGTTCCGGCGAAAAGGGAGATCACCATCCGCGATCTACTTACGCACACGGCCGGCATCTCTTACGGGTATGGCCCGGCAGCTGATCTTTACGAGGCCGCTGGGTTGCAAGGTTGGAATTTCACCCAGAAGGAGGTCCCGATCGGTGAATCGATCAGGAAACTGGCGACCTTGCCCTTCGATGCCCATCCTGGTGAAAAGTACATCTATGGTTACAACACGGACATTCTCGGATATGTAGTAGAAGTCGTATCAGGAACGAATCTCGCCGACTTTATCCGAACCCGGATAACCGAACCCTTGAAAATGGTTGACACCCATTTCTATCTCCCCGCGGAAAAGATCGCTCGCTTTACGCCGGTTTATGGGGTTCGGAACGGGAAACTCGAACTCGTAGAGCCGGCAGACCAGAATTACTATGTTTCTGGCCCGCGGGTCTCCTATTCGGGTGGCGCCGGCCTGCTATCCACCGCCGAGGACTACGCCCGTTTCCTCCAAATGCTCCTGAACGGTGGCGAGCTCGAGGGAGTGAGGATCCTCAGCCCGAAGACCGTAGAGTTGATGACCGTTAACCACGTTGGCAATCTTCACAGTGAGCGACAGGGTTTCGGCCTTGGGTTCTGGGTGACAGAGCATCTGGGTCGGGCGGGCGAACACGGTTCAGTTGGCGCCTTCGGGTGGGGAGGAGCTTACCATACGACCTACTGGGTCGATCCTGCTGAAAGGCTGGTGGCTGTCTACATGACCCAGCTTCTTCCTGCCGGGAACCTGGATGACCACGACAAGTTCCGGGCCTTGGTCTATCAGGCAATTACCACGTCATATCAGGAGGGCAGTTAAGACCGGGCCGCAGTTTTCGCCTTTTCGATTTTCTTTTGTCGTTCGCGCTCGATCTTCTGCAGTTCGCGGTAATACTTTTTGTCGATTGCATCGACCTTGCGATGGAACTTTTGGAGTTCCTTCTGCAGTTTTTTGTGGTCGGTCGGCCGGTTGAGGTGGAAGAGCCGAAAATACTCCTTTTCGAGCTCTCTCCACTCTTTGACCCGCTTTTCCTGTAATTCGAATAATTTCCGATTGTACTTATCTGTTTCCTTGTTCGCGTTCCCGAACGCGGGGCACAGAAACGCCGTTGACAGGAAGATCAACAGAAGAGTTCGAGCCGCCTGCTTCACATCCATACTTTCGCCCCCACAAGTATAAAAGGCAAGAAAAATAAGAAGGGTGAAGGCGGTCACCAGCCAGCCAAGTGACCCCCAGCACTTACTTATCCGCGTTATCCGCGCTATCCGTGCCGTCCGCGGGCTAGCACGCGCGGATAGCGCTGAAGGCGCGGATAACGCAAATGATGAGGCCGGTTCATTTTTCCCAACGCCCTCTGCCGGCCTGTCGACATAGCCAGGGGGACAGGCTAGGCTAGAAGTTAGGTCTATATTTCCCGCTTCTGTCGAACCCGGCTTTTGAGCAAAGAGGAGGTTTGTCCGCATGGCGGCACCCGCGGAATTTCAGCGACAAAAGGGCGACGGTTTTGCGCGCGAGCGGCCGGTTCAACTGGAACCCGACCAGGCGGCCGTCTACAGCGAGGCGGTCAGAATCCTGAACGGGTCAGGTGTTCCCTACGTTCTCACGGGTGCTTTTGCGCTTCACGCGTATACGGGTTTGTGGCGTAACACTAAGGATCTGGACGTCTTTATCAGGCCGCAGGACGTAGAGAGAACACTTAAAGCGTTTTCGGGGAGCGGTTTCAAGACCGAAATTCTGGAACCCCATTGGCTCTCTAAAGCGCACAAGTCGAACTACTACGTGGATCTCATTTTTGGCATGGCGAATGGCCGGGTCGAATTCGACGACGATTTCGTTCTTCCCGGGAAGAAGATGGAAGTGGCGGGAGAACAGGCAGACCTGATCAGGCTGGAGGAGTTGATTGTCTCTAAGGTCTTTATTGCAGTTCGAGATCGCTTTGATGGCGGCGACGTCGCCCATCTGATTCGGTGTGTCGAAGGGAAGGTGAATTGGAGCCGAATAACCACGCGGCTGGGTCAGTTCAAAGTTCTTCTCTTGTGGCACTTCATTTTCTTCAGTTTCGTTTATCCGGGTCATCGCGCCTTCATCCCCAGGGATCTCATGCTTGAATTGTTTCGAGAGATTCAGTCCGGCGCCTGGTCTCCGCTGGGTGATCATGTGTGCCTGGGCACTCTCCTCGACTCCTACTCCTTTGCGGTTGATATTGAGGATTGGGGATATCAAGACGTCCGCGACTCGAGGCCCTACAACCAGCGGAAAGGAGGTGCTGCTTGAGAGTGGCGGCCATGGCTGATCTTCATTGCCGGGTCAATTCCACCCTGGCGCCTTTGCTGGAGGGACTGGAAAGAAATGCGGATTTGCTGATCCTCGCAGGGGATTTGACAGATACCGGGCTGCCGGCAGAGATGTCAGTACTGCTTAATGAATTGCAGAACCTTTCTATCCCGATCCTCGCCGTCCTGGGGAATCATGATCATGAGAATGACCAGGCAGAGACGCTTTGCGAAATGCTTCGGGATACCGGGATCCTGGTGTTGGAGGGAAATGTAATCGAGGTCGAGAACGTTGGTTTCCTGGGCACCAAAGGTTTTTGCGGAGGTTTCGGCGAACGACTGGTTCAGCCGTTTGGGGAGAGGGCCATAAAGGACTTCATCAGGATCGGGATTGACGAAGCGTTACGGCTGGAAAACGCAGTGACTAAACTCCAGACCGATCGGAAAGTGGCGGTACTTCACTATTCCCCGGTCAAACAGACGTTGGAGGGGGAGTCTCCCGAGTTATTCCCTTTCCTTGGCTCATCGCGGCTGGCGAGCTCCCTGGATCGCCATGGAGTCGATGTTATCGTGCATGGCCATGCTCATCACGGATCACCGGAAGGCAGGACGCCGGGAGGGATTCCGGTTTACAACGTCTGTCGTTTCGTACAGCAGCGGTGTTGCAACAGGCCGTACCTGGTTTTTGAGGTTTGATCTCATCGCTGTGGCCTGCGGCTCACGGCGAACCCGCCCCGCGCAAGTCTCTTCGGGCGCTTCGCGGCGCGCTACGTTCGGTTGAGAACTCGAACCCGTCTTTCTTTTTCGCGACAATAGAGAAGTCTAGGAATTACCCTCCCGGTAGTTCTTCTCACGCTTGATTTGCGGCAATCCGTCGAGGTGACAAAAAGCACGGCGAATTGCCTTTCCAAAATGGAGATGCATGAAGTTAGGACTGGCTTTTTACACCCGGCCGCCTGATTCGGCCGCGTTGTTTCGGGAGCTGAGTCTCAGGGGGCTGCGTCGAGCGAGCCTGATCTCCCGTTCGGGGGACGATAGGATTCAAGTTCGGAAACTGGGTCCTGGTTCTCTTCAATGGGTTCTCTTTCTAATCAGCCTGGGTATCCTGGTCGGTATTATTCTGGGCGTCGGTTTCCAGGCTTTACTGCTGATTGCGCTTCTGAGTGCAGGCTTGGGCTGGATCATCGGGCGAAGACTTGGCTCCGGTGTCAGCAGGAGACTTGTCAGGCAGTATCAGCGCTGGGTTCTCCGAGACGAAACTTTGGTCCTCGTCGACGCCACCGGCCGAGATCTGGAGCAAGCCCTTCAAGTATTCCAGAGCACCGAGGAACGATTCCCGGCCATCTTCTTTCGTCGCTCCTTTCCGTCAGTGACGGCGGAGCAGCCGAGCGAGCGGCGGGAGCCTATCGCGGGGGAGCGGTTGAAGAGCGAGGCGAGCCGCCTGGCGTCCACCCATCGCCTGGGCAGGTCCGGCGAACAGACCGAGCGTCTCCTGAGGATCATCGACGATTACGAGTCTCGGATCAAAGCAGTTGTCGCCGATCTGAACGAGTCGCTTGGGCTCGAGCAAGCGGTCAGCCCGGCCGCCGAATGGCTGCTTGACAATTCTTACGTCGTGCAAGCCCATATCTCCGACTTCCGGCTGAACCTGCCGAGAAAATCGACTCGTTTTCTACCCGTCCTAGCCGCTGAAAGCCAGGCCGCGCAGGCGCCTCATCGGTTCCGGTCCGAGTCGGCCGGACCGACGAGAATCGAGCAGGTCGCACGGGAACTGGTCCTTTGGACTGATTCCAGGCTGAATCGCGACAATATCATCGATTTCGTTCAAGCCTATCAGAGCCTGGCCCCTCTCACGATTGCCGAGCTCTGGTTGCTTCCACTTATGCTGCGGTTCGCCCTGATTGAACAGCTGCAATACCGGGCAGTAGAAATCGCGCGCAGACAACAGGAGCGGGAGCTTGCTGATTTCTGGGCTAACCGTCTGCTTCACGCCACTCGGCGCGATGCCGATCAGTTGTTGCTGGTCCTCGCTGAGCTTGTCCGGGAGACGCCGGTGCTTCAACGTCACTTCGCGGTACGCCTGATCGGCCGCCTGCATGATGAAGAGGCTGCCCTGTCCGCTGTCCAGAACTGGGTGGAACGCGAATTCGATACCACGTTACAGGAGGTTATTCGACAGGAGCAAAACCGTCAGGCGGTTGACAAGGTCTCGGTCGCGAATGGCATCACAAGTCTGAGGTTTCTTGGAGAGACTGACTGGCGGGACATTTTCGAGTCCTTGAGCCGGGTCGATACGCTCCTGCGTTCGGATCCCAGTGGGACCTACGCACAAAGTGATTTCAAAACCCGGGACCGGTGTCGCCAGGCCGTTGAAGAAATTGCCCGTCTGACGTGCAGGACTGAACTTGACGTTGCGGCATTAGCGGTCAAACTTGCCATTTCGAGAGGCACTGCCAGGGACAAAGAACCGCCACTTCGGGGTGCCATGCCTGACGCCGAGGAAACCGACCGTCAGTCGCAGGCCGGCCTTGCTTCCCGCGAAGTTGGCCCGAAAAGCAGTCTTGTTGAGTACTACCTGATCGACGAGGGCCGGGTGGAGCTGGAATCGGCAGTCAAGTGCCCTGTTCCGGTGAAGCACCGACTCTTGCGCTTCCTTTATCGTCAGGCAACACCGATTTACCTGGGAGCGATTGTGCTGCTCACGGCTTGCATTCTCGGCCTGGCAATATACGCATCCGGCTTGTCATTCACGTGGGTGCTGGTGCTTATCGCTCTTCTCGGGGTTTTCCCGAGCTCGGAAATTGCGGTTCAGATCATCAATTACCTGATATCAATTGCGATTCCACCTCGTTTGCTGCCCAAACTGTCTTTCCGCAAGGGGGGAGTTCCTGATCAGCACAAGACACTAGTGATCGTTCCGATGGTGCTACTGACGCCGGATTCCATTCGGACTCAGCTGAAACAGCTGGAAGTCAATTACCTGGCGAACCCCGAACGCAACTTGCTGTTTGGTCTGCTTTCCGATTTCCCTGACGCCCCGGCACCGACGGCCCCTGAAGACAACTCCTTGTACGAGCAGGTTTTTAACGGAATTCGAGAGCTGAACGAAAAGTACGAAAAAGATGTCTTCTACCTGTTCCATCGTGACAGGGTCTGGTCCGAGAGCGAACAACGCTGGATGGGCTGGGAGCGCAAGCGCGGGAAACTGGAGGAATTGAACTGCCTTCTCAACCAGGAGCCCCATCCGTTTGAACAGTTAGCGGGACTGAGCTACAAGCCGCAGCCGTCCAAGCTCCTGAGACTGGGATCGCCCGCCGGCTTAAAAGGTGTGCGCTATGTCTTGACCCTCGATGCTGATACCGACTTACCTCCCGGGACGGCTCTTCGGATGATTGAGACCCTCGCCCACCCGCTGAACCAGCCAAACTTGAGAGAGGATGGCTCACGTGTCGAGTCGGGGTACGCCATCATTCAGCCCAGAGTGAGCGCCGCACTTCCGGATGCGATCGCTACTCGCTTCACAAGGTTGTTTAGTGATCCCGGTGGAACCGATCCCTACACGCCGTTGGTCTCCGACGCCTACCAGGATCTTTTTGGGGACAGTATTTACCACGGCAAAGCGATCTACGACGTTCGTGCTTTTCACCGCATACTGTCCGGGCGATTCCCCCCGGAGACGCTGCTCAGCCACGACCTGATCGAGGGCTGTTACCTGCGGGTCGGACTCGCCAGCGATATTGAGATCCTGGAATCCTTTCCGCACTATTACCACGCCTGGATGCACCGGTTTCATCGCTGGATACGAGGAGACTGGCAGATCCTGAGCTGGATTCTCCCGCGTGTTCCTGTTCCCGAGGCTTATTACTCGCGGCCGGCCTTGCCAGAATCCCCGAGCAGTCCCGCGCAGCAAGGAGAGGATGGCGTGGTCAGTCGCGCCGCCCAGCTTTCCCTTCGCAAAGAGCCTAATCCGCTCAGTGTGATTAGCCGCTGGAAAATCCTGGACAACTTGCGTCGAAGCCTGGTCGCTCCCGCATCGCTCGGGCTTCTTGTGGGAGCTTTCGTCTCTGACCTGGTTCCCTTTTCGTTAGTTATCCTCGTCGTGGTCGGCCTGTTTGCGCCCGCGCTGATCCGTCTGCTGGATCGGGCAGGCCAAACGCGACAGCTGAGAATCGGCGGCCTGAGTCGCGAATTCAGGGCTTTCTTGCGGTGCCTTATCGACACCGCATTCCTGCCTGTTCACGCCTGGGTTTCACTGGATGCGATTGTTCGAGTGGCGTTCCGCCGGTTGGTTAGCCGTCGGCATTTGCTGGAATGGGAAACCGCCCAGGTATCCCACTGGATGGCGCAGCAGAGAGTCAATGACGTGCTCCTGCAGACGGGCCTGGCCGGGATTGTCACCTGTTTGCTGGTCCTCTACCTGGCCGCAACCCAGGAACGAACCTCGTTGTTCGTCGGCTTGCCATTCTTCATTCTATGGGTTATCTCACCCGTGCTGGCGGATCTGCTGGCGAGCGATCGCGTGAGAGTAGCGGAAGAAGCGGCTTTATCCGCGAAAGACAAGACCTTTTTGCGACTGCTGGCGCGAAAAACCTGGCGTTATTTCGACGACCTGATCGGACCGAGAACAAATTGGCTCCCGCCAGACAACTCGCAGGAAGCTCTTAGAGTCGAGGTTGCGGAACGGACCTCACCCACCAATATCGGTTTGGCGCTTGTATCAACAGTAGCCGCGTACGATTTCGGTTACCTCACGGTGGATCAACTCGTTGAACGTACGCGACTCACCTTGGAAACGATCGGCCGGCTTGAGCGCTATGAAGGTCACCTGCTCAACTGGTACGACACCCGCACTCTCGAGCCGTTGAGACCGCCCTATGTTTCCACGGTCGACAGCGGGAACCTGCTCGCTTGTTACATTGTCCTTGACATGGCGCTTGGCGAACTGCGATCGCGACCGCTTCTGGGAAACGCTTTCCACGGCCTACGCGATACTTTCGCGCTCATCCCGGTTTCGACCTTCCGCGATAGCGAGGGGCTGAAAGCGGAATATGAGGCACTCGCCGATGTGCTGGAGACGTCGGTCAGCAATGATCTGCAGGCCATAAGTGTGCTGCGCACGGCAAAACGCCGCGTCGCCCGGCTGGTCGAGCGTATACCCGGTCACGCGGATGTCCCGGGCTCCCAGCTCTCGATGCTGAGTGTCGGCACAGCGGAGGACCCCCTGTCCCAGGCGGCGACCGCCGCTGACGAAGGAATCTACTGGGTATCACGCCTCGTTAGCGAAGTAAATGCCTGGAACGCCGTCCTTGATCGGTATCTATCGGCATTTGAGCGACTCGGCGAACTGGTTCGCCGTGCGCCGGCAGGTCTCAAGGCGATTCCGCAGGTCCAGGAAGTGCTGGCTGAATCCTTTACCCCAAGCTTGCTCCAAGGCGAAGAGGTCCAGACCCTGTTGGATTCCCTGGCGAGCAACAGCGCCGCATTGCCGGAGTTGGAAGCAGTGCAACGGGCACTCAGAGAGAATCGTGAGGCCGCCTTCGAACTGGAGCAACAGGCGAAGGCACTCAGTGAGCAGATTCACACGGAGATGGAGAAGACCGATCTGCGTTTTCTCTATGACGCGAATCGTCGCTTGTTCGCCATTGGTTATAACCCAGCCCTAAACTCCAGGGACAACGCCTACTATGACCTTCTGGCATCAGAGGCCCGACTGGCGAGCCTGATTGCGATTTCCCGTGGGGAAGTGCCTCCCCGGCATTGGTCGTCGCTGGCTCGACCCTTCGGAAGGATCGACAGCCGAAGTGTGCTTCTCTCCTGGAGCGGGACGATGTTCGAATACTTAATGCCCTTGCTGTTTACGCAGGCATATCGCAGTTCGCTGCTCGATCACGCTTCCCGGCAAGCGGTGTTGAGCCAGATCGAGTACGGGCGTCAACACCGGGTGCCCTGGGGGATATCCGAGTCGGCTTTCAGCGCGCTTGATTCGCGACAGATCTACCAGTACCGGGCGTTCGGAGTCCCGGGCCTGGCTCTTAAACGAGAAGCCGACACCCCTCCGGTTGTCGCTCCTTATGCGACGGCTTTGGCGCTCATGGTCTTTCCAAAGCAGGCAATTCGCAACTTACGGCTTTTAACCGAATTCGGCTTGTCTGGGAACAAGGGTCTTTACGAGGCCATCGATTTCACACGGGAAAGCGAAAGAGAAGGGAAAAGGGGAGTGGTGATCCATGCGTACATGGCTCATCACCAGGGGATGAGCCTGGTGGCGATTGACAACGTGATAAACCGCGATGTCATGCGCCACCGGTTTCATCAGTATCCCCGTATTAAGGCGGTCGAGTCGCTGCTTTTCGAAGGCGTGCCAGCTCAACCTCCTATCCTGCTGAGACCCGTATCAGATCGTAAGCCCGTTCGCTTGATCGCCCCGATGTTTGAGCCCGGTTCCGTTCGGATCAGTACTCCGGATACGCGTGTTCCCCGGATTCAAGCCCAATCAAACGGGAGTTACCACTTGATGATCACGAATTCGGGAGGGGGCTACATCCGTTGGACCGACTTCGATGTTACACGCTGGCGAGCAGACGCCACACAGGACGGCCACGGGTCGTTCTGCTATATCCGGGATTGTGACAGCGGGAACATCTGGTCTACCTCGTTTCATCCGCTGAATCGGCCCGAGCGTCGATACTCCGTTACCTACAGCGCGGACAGAATCGAATTCCGGAGGCGTGACCATGAGACGGAAACTTTGACCCAGATAGTTGTCTCACCGGAAGACGATGCCGAAATCAGGCTGATCACCCTGACAAACCGCTCATTGCGCACGCGTCGATTCCAGCTGACGTCCTACACCGAGCTCGCTCTCTGCCCGCATTCCGCGGATGTTGCGCACCCTGGATTCCAGAAACTCTTTATCCAGACAGAGGGAGTGCCCGAAAAGCAGGCGCTGCTCGCCTGGCGAAGGCTGCGAGCCCCGGATGAAAAGCCGATCTGGGCGGGGCATCTCCTGGCTGGGCGTATTGAGAAGGGGTCTTTTGAATACGAGACTGACAGGGAGGCGTTTCTGGGACGCGGGCTGACTCCCGGAAACGCTGTCGCCCTGAACCGCCGTTTGTCGGGTCGTTCAGGCTTTGTGCTTGACCCGATTTTCAGTGCCAGGGGTGAAATTCGCATCAATCCGGGCGGTCAGGCTCGTCTCGCCTTCATCACGGTATGTGGCGAGAGTCGCGAAAGGGTTGAGGCCCTGATTGACAAGTATCGCGATCTGAATCTTGCCGAAAGGGCGCTGGAGTTGGCCTGGACCCGGGCTCAGCTGCAGTTCCGATACCTCAGCATTCAGGCAGACCAGGCTCAACAGTTCATGGAACTGGCTTCGCATATTGTTTACCCGAATGACCGGATGCGCTCTTCCGCCGACCGGCTTCGCCAGAACCGGCTGGGCCAAAGCAACCTTTGGGGTCACGGTCTCTCCGGTGACCTGCCGATCGTCCTGGTGACAGTCTCCGATTCGAACGATCTTCCTCTCGTCCGCGAGACGCTGCTCGCTCATGCGTTCTGGGCCGTGCGCGGCATTAGGACCGACCTCATCGTTTTGAATTATGAAGCCGCAGGGTACACGCAACCTCTCAATGAAGAACTCCGGCGGCTCATCCATGTTTACTCACTGCAAACCGGGGTAAACCAGCCGGGTGGTATCCATTTGCTGTCGGCCGAGCAGATGCCTGCGGAGGATCTGAATCTCCTGTACTGTGTCTCGCGCGTCATTCTGGCCGCGACTCGGGGCTCGCTCTCTCAGCAACTTCGGGACTCGCTCGTCGCCATGCCCGAACTTCCGCCTCCCATAGACATTTCGCAGTACTACCCGGAGGAGGTCTCGCCGCCTTTACGCTTCATGGAGCTGGACTACTTTAACGGGCTGGGGGGATTCGCCGAACAAGGGCGGGAATACGTCATTTATCTCGGCTCGGGAGAACAGACCCCGGCGCCCTGGAGCAACGTTCTCGCAAACTCTAAATTCGGAACACTCGTTACCGAGTCGGGCATCGGCTCGACCTGGTGTGAAAACAGCCAGAGCAACCGTCTGACACCTTGGGCGAATGACCCCGTTTCCAATCCCCCCTCAGAGGCCATTTTCATCCGGGATGACGACACGGGAGCGTCCTGGACTCCTACTCCTCTGCCCATAAGAGAACTTGATCCTTATCGAGTCCGCCATGGTCAGGGCTATTCGGTGTTCGAGCACAACAGCCATGCCATTGAGCAAGAGCTCACGATGTTTGTCCCCACGTACGAAGAAGGCGGGGAACCTATCAGGGTAGGAAAACTGCGGCTGCGCAACTCCTCTTCTCGCCGCCGTCGCCTGACGGTGACGAGTTACTATGACGTGATCCAGGGGACCGACCGTGAAGACACCCAGATGCACGTCGTGACGAACTGGGACCCCGCCAGCTCATCCTTACTTGCCCGCAATTCCTACCAGCCGCACTTTAAAGACAACCTGACTTTCGTTTCAATGAACCCTTCCGCGACCAGCTATTCGGGAGACCGAGCGTTGTTTCTGGGGCGGAATCGATCTCTCGCCGCTCCGGTTGCCCTGCAAAGACAGTTTCTTCCTCGCCGCTCAGGCGCTGGTTTGGACCCGTGCCTGGCCCTTCAGACTTCCCTCGACCTTCGACCCGGTGAAGAGCGTGAAATCATCCTGCTGATTGGTCAAGCAACGACTCTCGAGCAGGCACGGGCTCTCATTGCACGCTACCGAGACCCGCTCTATTTCGAAGAAGCGTTGGCCTTCACAAAGGCTTGGTGGGATCGTGTGTTGAGGACTATCGAGGTGAAGACTCCCGAGAAAGAGGTCGACACTTTGCTCAACGGCTGGCTGATGTATCAGACTCTCGCCTGTCGGATATGGGCCAGGTCGGCGTTCTACCAGTCGGGCGGCGCCTACGGGTTCCGCGATCAGTTGCAGGATATGATGGCGGCGGTCTACGTCCGGCCCGCAATGGTGCGTGATCACATCCTTTTGGCCGCGTCCCGGCAATTCCAGGAAGGCGACGTTCAGCATTGGTGGCACCAGGTTTCAGGGGCGGGCGTTCGAACCCGCTGCTCGGACGATATGCTGTGGCTCCCCTACGTTGTCGGTCATTACGTCGAAGTGACCGGCGATGAGGCGATCCTGGACGCTCGAGTTCCCTTCCTTGAGGGGCCTCCGCTCAAGGAAGGTGAGCAGGAAGCCTTCTTCACCCCGGCGGTCTCAATCGAAGACGCCACACTTTTCGAACATTGCGTGCGGGCGGTTCGAAAAGCGAGCCAATTTGGAATTCACGGGCTTCCACTAATGGGCTCGGGGGATTGGAACGACGGAATGAACCGTGTCGGTGTTGAAGGTCGAGGTGAAAGCGTCTGGCTGGGCTGGTTCTTCATTGAGGTGCTGAAGAGATTGACGCCAATGTGCGAGAAGCGTGGGGAAACAACGCTGCTCGAGGAATTTCAGGAACTGGGTGATCGAATACTGGCCGCGTTGGAGAGCCATGGGTGGGATGGCAACTGGTATCGGCGTGCCTACTTTGATGACGGCACTCCGCTCGGTTCGCACACCTGCTCAGAGGCTCGAATTGATTCCCTGCCGCAGTCCTGGGCCGCCATAGCCCTCGGCGCCACTCAGCGGTCGGAACGCGCCATAGCGGCGGTCAACGAGCATCTCGTCGACGAACGGGACAAACTGGTACTCCTGTTCGATCCGCCGTTCGACAAATCAACGCCGCATCCCGGTTACATCATGGGTTACCCTCCTGGCGTTCGGGAAAATGGAGGTCAGTACACGCACGGCGCCCTGTGGGTGGCGCTCGCTCATGCACGCCTGGGAGACGGCGCCCGCGCCGCGGAGTTGCTTCGCCTCATGAGCCCCCTCGAGCACACACGCACACCCGAGGACGTTCTGCGCTACAAAGCAGAACCCTACGTCGTTCCAGCCGACGTTTACGCTCTTGAGGGTCGACGAGGCAGAGCCGGCTGGACGTGGTACACCGGGTCGAGCGGCTGGATGTACCGAATCTGGATCGAGGAGATCCTGGGATTCAAACTACGCGGAGATCGCTTCTGCTTCGAGCCCTGCCTGCCGCCTGATTGGAAAGGGTTTTCCTTTATCTATAACTATGAGGAATCGACCTACACTATTACGGTTGAAAACCCGGACGGTGTCAGCCAAGGTGTTGCTTCGATTGAGATTAACGGCCAGGTACATTCCGACAAATGGATTCCGCTTCGCGACAACGGCCGAAACAATCGGGTTGTCATTCGCATGGGCCGAGAAGCAAAGCTCGTGAGCCACGGCTGAGGTATTGACTCTCGCGCCAGGTCAATCCCATGGCGCACATAAGCGCTCAAATAATCCCTGGGCTGTTGCCGGGGTCAGGGCAGCGGACTAAATGGAGTGCTGTGCAAGACTCCTGATAACGACGTCCGAATCCTTGGGCCTGAGATCCTGTGACGTCCTGGAGGTCCGCTAGGACCGACACGTTTATAGTAAAACGACTGACAACGATTACCCAGGTCCGTTAGGACCGGCACGTGAGACTCCTGCCCGTCTCCTCACTCGCCCTCGTCATCGTCTACCGGTTCGAAAAGATAGCGCTCATCATAATCGATAGCGTACTTTCTCAGCAGCGAGCGATATTCTGAGGCGAAGCTTTGTTTCTTGTGATGTTCATCCTGTGTTTGGATGTAATGAATCACTTTGCCGAGTTGCGAATGGGAGACCGAGAAGGCCCCGAACCCCTCTTGCCAATAAAAGCGGCCCCGAAGCAGCTTTCTCTTGTTCACGTAGAGCGAAGAACTTGCTTTGAGCTTCTCCACGAGTGTAGAGAGGGCCTGCGTAGGCTTTTGTCCGATCAGAATACGCGTGATCCGGCATTCCTCCAATCTGGATAAGCTTGTGGCCCTGTTTGGTCACGATCCCGGTTATCTCCTTGTAAAGGTTTTCCCTGAAGTGTGGCAATATCAGGGATTCACGCCCCAAAACGGCAAAGACCAAGTGGATGTAGATGCGCGTGTAAGTGTTTGGCATGACGGCAAAAATGCCATCTTTGCCGCTCCGGGGCAAGTGCCAAACACGTGTCGGTCCTACGGACCTGGGTCTTAAGCCTTGGTCGCTTCTATAAACGTGTCGGTCCTGACGGACCTCCAGTCAGAAGAAAAAGTCCAAATGGTCGAAATGGGGACGCTGATGAAGCATTACTGGTGAAGCATTAGGCCAAGACCGACCTCTTTTTGAGAAAACCTATTTTGTGAAGCCCTATTGTAGTACCGGCTTTAGCCGAGCTTTAGCCGGGCAGTTCGCCCAGCGGTCAATTGTTGGCGGTCAATTGTTGCTATAGGACCGATTTAAGGCCCGCCTCAACGCGGTACTACAAACAGGGGACTCAGGCGACGCCCATTCTTATCCTTGCGCCAACTCACCCCTCCTCAGCCTATAACTCTTCGAAAACCCGGTTGTCCGATCGGCGATCGTCACCTGGATGATCCCGGCTCGGTCGCAGCGATAGTGTTCTTCCACAAGGTGATTCTCCACGTCCGGAAGGCGGTGCACCTCACCGCCATCGGCGTTGTTCTTTTGCAATTGTGGATCAAAGGGAAAGGCCAGGGTTTCCCAGGGCGTGATGTCCCCGGCGGGACGTCCCTCCGAGTCGACGCGGCTGCATTCCAGGTACCTGAAAAACCCGAGGTTGTGAACCGGCCGATAACGGCGAACCGAAACCAAGTCCGGCTGGCCGCTCTGCGGCAACGGCGTTTCCCATGAAAAAATGGGATCGAAGGTGATGACCCGTCCGCACTCCCCTTCTCGCCATACCCCGAAATACCGCGAAAACTTCTCCTGCAAGCTTTGCCTTTTGACACGATCGGCCGCTATGGCCAAGCCGATCGCAGTGGCGGCAAAAGGATAGGGGGAGCGGCGAACACGCCGGCCGTACCGTTCGCGGAGCGTGCGCGCGACAACAGGGAGATCGCTGGAGCCGCCCACCAGGTAAAGGGCGGAAACCTCGTCCCAAGAATCACCGCTCCCAAGACCCCTTTTCGCGGCTAACTCGACCGATTCAATGGTCCTTTGTACCAACGGCTGGCACCGCTCGTAAAACTCCGAGACCGGAAGGGTAACCACTGGGGCTTTACTGATCACGCGCCCGACATCAATGCTGATCTTGCGGCTGTTAGGATTAAGTCCCTCCTTGGCCTCCCGGCACAACTCCAGAAGGTTGAATTCGGCGGCAGAGTCGAGCTTCGTGATTCCCAGTCGTTCTAGAACTCTGTTTTTCAAGATCTCGTCGAAATCGTCCCCGCCCAGGCGGGCGATGCCGTCATTTGCCAGGACCTCGAAACTCTCGCCTTTCACGCTGATGACAGAAGCATCAAAGGTTCCACCTCCGAGGTCGTAGACGACCAGGTGTTCCCGGCGGGCCATCTGCTTGTTGCCGAAACGATGGGCAAATTCGATGCCGCCGGCCGAGGGCTCGTTCATCATCCCCAGGACTCGAAAGCCTGCCCGGGAGAAGCTTTCCAAGGTAATAAAACGCTGATTGCTGTTGGCATTGGCGGGAACTGCAATAAAAGCTTCGAGCGGTTCATCCTCGGTCAAGTCAAGGTTCGAGCGTTGCAGGAGATCGAGCTTCAACTGGTCGAGGTATCGGGTCATGAGGTCTAGTGCCGAGAATGAGGTTTCGCCAATTTGAAGCGTCGAGTCGGGAGAATGACTCCCCAGATATCTTTTGAAAGAACGCAAAAATGACCAGCCGGGCCGGCCGAAATTGGACTCTGCCTCGAATCCGAAGACTGGGTTTTGGCCCGGAAGAGCGGCTGCCACCGAAGGATGCCAGGTGCGGCTGTCGCCGTTCGCGCCATGAAAGCAGACCACCGGGTAATTGCCGCGGTCGGCAACAGCGACCACTGTCCGCGTCGTGCCGAAATCGATGCCGAGACGCATATAAATCCTACCTCCGTTGGAAGTTATCGGTTATTCCATGTTTTAAGTGAGCAACGTGCGGGTTACGAGTAACGAGTTTACCACCGGATGCAAGCCTAATTTCTCGCCAGGGTCAACGGACCGTCATATCCGTGTAATCCGCGCTATCCGTCCTATCCGCGGGCATTGCTCGCCCGCGGGTAGGACGGATAGCACGGATTACGCGGATAACATCTTGGTGCGTGACTTGACGTCAACGCCTGACTCCTCATACCATCACGCCTTTGGGAAAAGACCGACGTGCTTCGGATGTTTAGGAGATTTTTCGGCAGAAGCTTTTTTTTGATCCTCACTGGAGCGATCCTCGGGATCGTTTTTCTATTTGCGGCGCACGAGGGCAGCCGGCTCACTTCCACAGATAGTTTTTGCGAATCCTGTCATGTCCACCCTCATTCGACGATTTCCTGGAAGCAATCGACTCACTACAAGAACAAGACAGGGATGGTAATTCATTGTGTGGACTGCCACCTGCCGCCGGAGGGAGTGTACTATTACACAGAGAAAGTCCGAACCGGAGTCCGGGATATTTACGGCAAATTTTTCACGGACACTTCCAAGATTGACTGGGAAGCCAAGTCGGTTCTCGAGTACGCCACGACCTACACCTACGACGAATCGTGCCTGCGCTGCCACCAGGACCTGTACAGCTTGAATCTTTCGACAAAGGGAATTCAGGCTCACGAGAACTATGTACGCAACCGGGAAAAGGGTATTCGCTGTATCAACTGTCACCTCTACGTGGGGCATTACAGCGACAAGCAGCAAGAACAGCAGATTCTTGAAGACGAACTGATCCTGACGGAACGCCCCGGAGCGCCAGCTGTAAGTCGCCCTCGACGAGTACTGCCGCCTTTGACGGTTAGTGGCCCGATTCCCGGAGAAAAGTTCGCCAATTACGTTGAGACAATTCCGGGGACTTCCGTGAAATTCGAAATGGTGGCCATCCCGGGTGGTGAATTCGACATGGGGAGCAGGCCCGACGAACCATATAGGCGTCGTGATGAAGGGCCGGTCCATCGAGTCAGGGTCAGTCCTTTCTGGATAGGCAAGGCCGAGGTTTCGTGGGCGGAATTCGAAGAATTCTACTCTGATACGGTCACTCGGGCGAAGAACGAGAAGGGACTAGTGCAGGAAGAACTCGAGACGGTTGATGCCATAACTGGACCGACTCCCCCTTATGGTTCACCAGACCAGGGTTGGGGACGGGGTGACCGACCTGCTATCACGATGACGCACTATGCGGCTCGCGTGTACTGTGAATGGCTCTCGCGGGTGACGGGGAAGCGGTATCGACTGCCGACCGAGGCCGAATGGGAGTATGCCTGCCGTGCGGGCACGACAACACCATACTTTTTCGAGGGCAATCCCAAAGACTTTACCAGGTTCTATTGGCTCAATCGCTGGTTCGGCCTGGATCTCGACCCGCTGGCTCAATACGCCCGTTATGCGGAAAACTCGGGAAGAAGGACACATCCGCCTGATTCGGTCAAACCGAACCCGTGGGGTCTCCTGAACATGATCGGGAACGTCAAGGAGTTTTGCCTTGACTGGTATGATCCCCAGGCCTATTCTCGGTATTCAGACGAAGTGGCAGTAGATCCGAAGGGGCCCGAGGACGGGGAGGAACACGTGATTCGGGGTGGGTCTTACCGAAGCGACGCGATCGAATTGCGGTCGGCTGCGCGGGACTATACGCGCACCGCTGACTGGCTCACCACTGACCCGCAATCACCCAAGAGCATCTGGTGGTATTCCGATGCGACGGATGTCGGCTTCCGCGTGGTCCGCGAGTTCGAGGGCGAGGGGGAGGAACAGGCGCGGCCGGCGTCGGCCGGTTCAGCCGTTAACCCGGCTGCAGAGTCAAGAACCGGCAATCAATAACCTATCGATCCAAAAGGAGAGTTGCCATGTCAGAAGATTCCAATGTCTCCCGTCGACGTTTCCTAGGGACGGTGGCTGTGGCCGGTGCTGTGTACGCAGCGGCCTGCAGCACAGGTCGAAAGGCCCAGGACTGGATGGAGACGGCGGCCGACGGGCGGCCGTTGAAAGCAGGGCTGATTGGTTGTGGTGGCCGCGGCAGCGGCGCCGCGCTTGATTTTCTTGCCGCCGGGCCGAATCTGTCAGTCGTGGCGCTGGCCGACGTGTTTCAAGACCGACTTGATGACGCCCGCAAGAAAATCGAGGAGGCGGGACAGAAGATTGCCGACGATATGTGCTTCGTCGGCTTTGACGCCTACCAGAAGGTCATTGACTCGGGTGTTGATGTCGTATTGATAGCGACGCCACCTCATTTTCGGCCGCAGCAGTTCGCCGCTGCCGTGGAAGCCGGCAAACACGTTTTCATGGAAAAGCCGGTGGCGGTCGATCCCAACGGCGTTCGCAGCATCCTGGACAGTGCTGCCAAGGCCAAGACCAAGAACCTGGTGGTCGTCACAGGAACTCAGCGACGGCATGAACCTGCTTATAAAGAGGCTTATGACCGGATTTCCAACGGGGCAATCGGGGAGATCATAACCGCCCGGGTCGTATGGAATCAGGGTCAACTCTGGTACAAGGAGCGCCAGCCAAACTGGACTGACATGGAATGGCTGATTCGGGATTGGGTTAACTGGGTTTGCATGTCAGGGGATCATATCGTCGAACAGCATGTTCACAACATTGATGTTGCCTGCTGGTTCCTGGGCGCCTACCCGGTCAAGGCAGTCGGATATGGCGGCCGCGCCCGGCGTGTGACTGGGGATCAGTATGACTTCTTCAGTATCGACTATGAAATGCCAAACGGTATGCATGTCCACAGCATGTGCCGGCAAATCGATGGCTGTGCCAACGATGTCTCCGAATACATCGTTGGAACAAACGGATGGGCGCACTTGCAGGGCGGTAGGGACTGCGTGATCTACAAGAAAGATGGAACCCCCGCCTGGTCGTTCAAGGCGTCCCTTGAGGAGACTGCCGAAGCCAGTCCGGACGCTCCGAAGAGGAACACTAACCCCTACCGGCTCGAACACGTCGATTTCGTTCATGCGATCCGCTCAGCGACGGCCTTTAACGAAGCGGAAAACACGGCCAAGTCGACGTTGGCGGCCATCATGGGCCGAGAAGCAGCTTATACCGGTCGGGCCGTTATCTGGGATGAGATCATGGCGACCGACATGCACCTGGGACCCCGGGAATACGCCCTTGGGGCCGCCCCTGTCGAAGTCAAGATCCCTGTCCCGGGAGAGGCAAGAGAGCGGTCCTAGCTTAACCAATACACCTCCGGAGAGCCGGGCGCGCGCCGTCCGGCTCTTCTACCCAGTCTGATCCGTGCTGTCCGTGTTATCCGCGCTATCCGCTGGACTCGCACACCCGGATCTTCCTCGTCTTCCCTGGACTCTGTTAGGATATCCCGGTTCCTCCCGAAGGTTTCAAACGGCATGACTGAAGACCGACAGAGATATACGAGAAATTTCTGCATCATCGCCCACATTGATCACGGGAAATCTACGCTTGCCGATCGCCTGATCGAAATGACCGGCGCCGTGGAAGCTCGCCAGATGCGCGATCAGCTCCTGGATAAGATGGACCTCGAACGCGAGCGCGGAATCACCATCAAAATGACTGCTGTCCGTCTCCGCTACCGCGCGTCTGACGGACAGGAGTACCAGCTGAATCTGATCGACACACCCGGGCACGTAGATTTCACCTACGAGGTGTCGCGAAGCCTGGCCGCCTGCGAGGGCGCCATCCTGGTGGTCGATGCGGTACAGGGAGTCGAGGCCCAGACCCTGGCCAACGTCAACTTGGCCCTCAACCATAAGCTGACAATTATCCCGGTGATCAACAAGATCGATCTTCCGGCGGCGGATCCAGCGCGGGTGAGAAAGGAAATAGAGGAGACCTTGCTGATCGACAGCGCGGAGTGTCTGGAGGCAAGCGCCAAGCAGGGGATTGGGATCGAGGAGATCCTGGAAGCCATTGTCCATCGCGTCCAGCCGCCCTTCGGAAACCCTTCAGGCCCGTTGCGTGCCCTTGTTTTCGACAGCCATTTTGATCCCTATGTGGGAATCATCGCTTATGTGCGGGTAGTCGACGGATCACTGCGGCCCGGAATGAAGATTCACATGATGGCTTCCGGATTCGAGGCCGAGGTCGACGGGGTGGGTGTCTTCACCCCTGACATGACGCCGACGAAAGAGTTGCTGACGGGCGAGGTAGGATTCGTTCATGCCGGCATGAAGGAGATAGGCGACTGCCGAGTCGGCGATACCATGACCGATGCGGCCAACCCTGCCCCGGAACCCCTTCCCGGTTATAAGCAGGTTAAGCCGATGGTGTTCTGCGGTTTGTATCCTGTCGACGGCGATCGATTTCCCGATCTGCGCGAGGCCTTGAATCGACTGCAGCTCAATGACGCCGCTTTGACCTTCGAACCTGAAACCTCTGCCGCGCTGGGTTTTGGATTCCGGTGCGGTTTCCTTGGCCTGCTTCACAGCGAAGTAATCCAGGAGCGGCTGGAAAGAGAGTTCGATCTTGAGCTGGTCGCCACCTCGCCATCCGTCGTTTACCATGTGACTCTCACTGACGGGACCGTGCTCCGGATCGACAACCCGACGAAGTGGCCCGACGCGGGGCGTATTGCGAAGATTGAAGAGCCGTATGTTCTAGCTACCATCATAGCTCCCACGACGTATGTCGGCGCCTGCATGGATCTGTGTACCGAACGCCGGGGCATATTTCGCCAGACCGAGTACAGCCGCGAGCGAGTCATAATCACCTGGGAGTTACCTCTGGCCGAGATTCTGATGGACTTTTTCGACACCCTCAAAAGCAGGACTCGGGGTTATGCGTCATTTGATTACGATTTCCTCGGCTACAAGGAGGGCGACCTGGTCAAACTCGACATAAAGATTAACGGTGAGCCGGTTGACGCCTTAAGCTTTATCACCCATCGAGACCGGGCTTATACGCGAGGGAAGGCGCTTACCGCCCGTCTGAAACAGGTTCTGCCGCGGCAGTTGTTCGAAATCCGGATCCAGGCGGCGATCGGTGCCCGGGTGATTGCCTCGGAAAGCTTAAGCGCCATGCGGAAGAACGTGATCGCCAAATGTTACGGAGGCGACATCACGCGAAAACGGAAGCTGCTCGAGAAGCAGAAGGAAGGGAAACGGCGGATGAAGTCTGTCGGCCGCGTTGAAATCCCACAGGAGGCCTTTTTGAGCGTGCTGCGCGTGGGGAATGAATGAACCTTGGATTCGGTCTCTACGTCCACATCCCGTTTTGCGTCCGCAAATGTCCCTATTGTGATTTCGTGTCAGCGCCGGTCGGACGCGACGATCGAGTTGCTTATTTGCAGGCTCTTGAGTCGGAGATACGTCACAGCGAATGGAAGGGCCAAACGGCCCGGACCATCTACCTGGGAGGCGGCACGCCATCAGAGCTTGAGCCCGATGATCTCGGCCGGCTGGTCGATACTATTCGCGACACCTTTCGATTAGTGCCCGATGCCGAGTGTTCCATCGAATGCAATCCGGGCACTCTTAGCCCGTCGAAGCTCGAGGCCATGCGGTCGATGGGGTTCAATCGCCTGAGCCTCGGCGCGCAATCTTTCTCGGATCGGCTCCTGGGTGTGCTGGGCAGAATCCACACCGGTGACGCGGTTCGGGAATCCTATAGCCTGGTGCGAGCCGCTGGCTTCGACAACCTGAATCTCGACTTGATTTTCGGAATTCCCGGGCAGACCCTTGAGGATTGGCAAAACGACCTGCATGAGGCCTTGCAACTACGGCCCGAACATCTTTCTTTGTACGGATTGACAATTGAGCCGGATACGGAGTTCGGCAAACTCAAGGAACAGGGGCGGCTTAGGGAGGCGGACGAAGAAGTTGCGGCATCCATGTGCGAGGTGGCGGTGGAGATGACGGCGGACGCGGGGTACGAGCAATATGAAATCTCGAATTTTGCGCTACCCGGGAAGGAATGCCGCCACAATCTAATTTATTGGCGCAACGAGGAGTATCTGGGATTCGGCGTCAGTGCCGCATCGTATGTGGGGGGCGCGCGCCGGTGTAACACCAAAGACCGTCGCGCTTATGTCGAAGCCTTGTCCCAGGGACGGCTCCCCTCCCGTGAGGAAGAGCGTCTGGATGCAAGAAGCGCATTAGGGGAGGAGATTATGCTGCGACTGCGCTTGGCGGACGGTTTCTCCTCCTCTCATCTTCGCGACAAGTACGGTCTGGACCCGGACGTTATATACGCCGATCCTTTGAGCTTTCTGGTCTCCGAAGGCCTGCTGGCGCGCCAGAACGGGGTGGTGCGCCTGACGCCCCGCGGTCGCCTGCTGGCAAATGAAGTCTGCCGGCAGTTCCTGTAGATGGGTTTCGAATCCGCCCCGCCCTTTGCGGGCGGATTGAACCACCGCTCTCCTAAAGCCAGTACTACGGACAGGGTTTCACGAAATTCCACAGCTCTATTTATCAATCACTTACAAGTGGGCACGAATGTCTGTAATTTCAGCTATTTGCAAAAGCACATAAGGCGCTTTTCGGCCAATTTTACCCCCCCCTTTTGAGGCCACTTTAGACGGTCCCGTATTTTCGTCAAACTTCGAGCGCGTCCGGACCTGTCGTCCTGCTCCCTGACCACCATCAG
>DAOTAI010000457.1:0-4091 GCA_035593865.1 Acidobacteriota bacterium | reverse complement strand
CGAAGTGCCGATTAGGAGTATGACTCTGCTGCCAAATTGGATTTTTGAGACGCCCTCGATCCGGCCGTGCCGGATCTTCGTTGAAACCGCTCTGAGGACCGTTAGAATAGCGTTCTGCCGGGGTTTATGGAATAAGAATCGACGAAGACCTCATTCGAAGGATGACCGAAGCGGTCGTCGAGGAAGTACATCCGGAGGCTGTGATTCTTTTCGGTTCCCACGCCGCGGGTACCGCCTCACCCGACTCGGATGTCGATCTTCTGATCACCGAGTCGGAACCCGGTGGAGCGAACCGTGACCGTCGTCTGGAGATGACTCGGCTCTGGCGTGCTCTGGCCCGTTTTCCGGTAGCCAAAGACATCCTGGTCTACAGTCGCAGTGAGATCGAGCACTGGCGAAACGCTCAACACCACATCATTGCCCGGGTTCTGCGCGAGGGAAAGCTGCTGTATGGAACTTCATGAGGAAGTCCGTCAGCTGCTGCTCGGAGCTCGCAAGGACTTCCGGGCACTGTCGGGGATGAAGGACCCGCACACGTTCGCCAAGGAGATTTTCGGGTTTCACGCCCGGCAGGCCGTGGAAAAGAGCCTGAAAGCCTGGATTACTCTACAGGGTGCCGCGTATCCACGTACCCATGACATCAGTTTTCTCCTCTCGGTGTTGCAGAACCTTGGCGAGGACGTCACAGCTTACCTGAATCTCATCGATCTGAATACGTATGCCGTCCAGTTCCGTTATGAGGCTTTCGACGACTTGGGAGGCTCGGTCGATGGGGACTCCGTGATCCGGAGAGTCGGAGAGATCCTGGATCACGTTCAGAAGGAACTGGACAAGCAGGACGGGCCACCTGAAGGGATCTGAGAGTTCTTCTCTCTTCTTGGTCCGATAGCCGGTTTCCCAAGACCCTGCCGAAATCACGCTCCCAATTACCCCACGAAAAAGCGGAAGCTCCACATTCGCTGCGCTTCCGCAGTCCAAAGGCCTCGCCCGGTTGCACAGAAATCCCGGCCGGATCGAGCTTCCGAGATTCCTTAATGTTCCGGTCTGGATAGTCTTAATGCGAGACAGGTCTGGACACCAAATCATTACTGCCCATTCTTCTTTTGCCTTTGTCATCGACAGGGCGTAGCGTATCGACGACCGGCACGGATTCCGAAGAGAGCCGCTTGGCATTCCGGAACCTTCCATCGTCGGCATGACGGCCGACGTTTGTGGAGGAAGAATCCGATGTCTATCAGCCACGCCTTCGGGGTGAGTCTGCTGCTCGTCCTGACCGAGGCCTTCCAGGCGGCGGGAGATCCGATGGTGGGGACGCACCGGCAGTTCGTCTATACCATCACTCTGACTTTTCCAGCCAAGCACTAATCTAGTCTTAGTCTAGGCTGTCCACAACTTCCCGGACTGCACAAACCGGGAAAAGGAGACACTGTAATGCACACACTGCACACGTCTCGAAAGACTTCCATCCCCAGTGTTACACTCGCTGCAATTGTCTTCTTTGGCCTCCTCCTCACCGAGGCTCGTCCCCAGAACGTTCAAATAGCTGCGAGTTTGGTGAACTGCACTGCCGCAGATTGCGCTGGACAACCGATCCCTGCCGCTGAGCTTAATCTGGCTGCATCTATCAGCACTCAAACCTTCAATCACTGGTTTTGGCTACAGCGCATCTTCTGGCATTGGTCGGATCCGTCCACTATTGATCCCGACGCCAAAAGTTACTACTCTCAATTAATAGTGGAAACTGAAGCTCGCGAGATGGATGTGATCGGCAAGACCGGAACGTGGATATTCCCACCAGCCGCCAATGCTCCGATCTATGAGCCGACTCACGAGTGTATCCCGCCACGAGGCTCAAGCGAGTATGACCGCCTGATGTCATGGCGAAACCAAATGCATGCTAGTATTGCACGTGAGTTCCCGACCGTCAACAAGCGGATTGTCGGCAATGAACCCCAAAATGAACCTTATTATTGTGACAGAACCCGCGTTCGAGGCACTGAAGTGGTACCTATCGTCGTAGATATGCTGGAAGGAACCTACAATTTGATAAAAGCTCAAAACCCAAACGCAACGATTATCCTACATGCTCTGATGGGCGTAAATCACGGCGTACCAGGGGCGATGGAACCAAAAGCCTTTCTCGAGCTCTCTATGATGAGATTTACGCCAGGATTCTAGATCCTGACGATTAATTCGATGATGTTGCTCTGAACGCTTATCCCGGAACGCGGTCGGCTGCTAGCTATTCGAATTATGTTCAGCCATACAAACAGATTCTAGCAGTTCCTTCTCAAAAGGGAGATCCTGGAAAACCATTCTACCAATCTGAGGCAGGTTACGCACAAAACGCATGGTTGGGTGGAAGCGAGGCAAAGGGGGCCAACTACATGGAACTCTATATGGATCTAACAAAGATCCATATGCCAGCCTTCCTTACTATAGGACAGTTTACTCTGTGTAGACCTTATACGGGACCTGACACCAGCGGTTTCGGTATCTTCACTTGCCCGAATGGCGAGGGCGATCGCCGTGTTGAATATCTCGCAGATCTTGTGGATTCATCACAGCCCCGCATTCATATCACTCCAGCAAAGCTTTTTGGCAAAGTCTACTGGAATGACGCTTATGCGATCAAAGTGGATGGACTTTCCAATACATGGATAGATGTTCGATTTATCTTGCCAAATGGTCAGATTCTCGATGCATCTAGTGCATACTATTTGGATAGTGGTGGATTTGCCGGTCAGCCTGTGATTGGCGGAACGACGCCTGGCACGCATGTTATTATACATATAAAGGCAGCAGGGGCACCTTCATGGACATCTGTTCCTCATGTTGAATTGGAAATCGTCGGAAACAATCTACCGTCAAATGCTCGAACGATGAATGCAAATGCCCGTGTCGTTCGGAGAAATGACGGATATATTGTACACTTTCCGAACATGCCCAACAAATCTGTGGACCTGAAAGTCTCGGTCAACGGTGGGGCAACTCAGACCTTGTACGGTGTCTGGCAGCTAAGCCAGTATGGGCTTGCGTATCAGCCCATAGGCGGTGGAACGTCACTCGCAACCACCAAGTTCACCCACTTCAAGAGTCGAGACGAAAGTACTTGGCGGGCTATCATAGATATCGAGGCCAGAGACTGGAGATTTCTGTTTTGAAGCGGGACTGAACCGACATCTTACTTCCTGGCAATGACGACAAACTCGTGCCCTAGGCAGTTCCTGCGAAGATAACTATCCAGCTTTGGGACTCGTTTATATATTTCGTTCCAAAAAGCTTGGATGCGCTGCTGATGAAATGGTCGATAGAGTGAACCCCGAAGTCGCGACGAGAAACGAGGTACTACGGAAGGCCACCTGAACTTGCTCGCCACATCACAGAGCCTATGGAGCGCCGCCTCCTCAAGGAGGAAGAAGAGGTTGGGCGCATCCGTCCATGTTTGGGCGGTGATGGTCTTGAGGCCGAGGCGGCCCAAGAAGGACTCCACGCTAGCCGTCGAAAAGTACTGTAGGTGACCTGGTGTATGGATCCAGTTCCAGTGCTTGCCGGCTAGTTTGTAGATGGCGGAATCAAGGTTCGGAGAGTTGATTACCAGAAGACCATTCGGTTGTAACTTTGAGGTGGCCGCCCGAAGGAGAAGACCCGGCTGGGCGACATGCTCAAGGACATGCCAAAAGGTGATCACGGAGAGAGATTCGTCCTCAAACTCCGTCAGCCGGTCAGGTAGATCTCCCAGTAGGACGTCGAGACTGAATTCGTCTTTAGCGAATCTCGCGGGACCGTCGGCCGCTTCAACGCCGTAACAGGTCCAACCCCTGGTCAACGCCTCATGGAGGAAAAAACCGTAACCGCAACCAGCGTCCAGGATGGCCCCTTTTCGGTCTCCGCTCCAGACTGACTCCAGGAGGTCCATACGGCGACGAGCCAAAATCGTGAACCACTCTCTCACCTCGGCGAGATAGCTTGAGGTATAGGAAGACCGGTAATGGGCCTCCTCTTCTTCAGCAGTCGGGAGGGGATCGACGAAAACATGAAGACATGCGGCACAGCGGTAGTAGAAGTACTTGCCTTTTGTGAATTCCTCG
>DAOTAI010000456.1:0-4101 GCA_035593865.1 Acidobacteriota bacterium | reverse complement strand
CATTTTCCATTTCATCCATTAGGACCGACACGTGTAGAAAGCGAAGGAGCGTAAGGGACAGTTCCGTTCCTCGGCTAAGGGCCTCCCGAATCGGCGAACAAATGGGAAATGGAAAATTGACTTAGGGGAAAATGGGGAGTCTACTCAATTCCCTCTTTTGAAGGTCTTCCGAAAAAAGGGGATTGAGGGGCCGAACCCTCGTCCTTAATGGCGCCGACGTGCTCACCTGGGGCTCGGTAGCCGCCGTCCGCTCGTCAGCGGTGTCGGGCAACATTAAGGCGGCCTGTAGGCGCACCGTGCTGTCCGGATCGGCCAGCAGCGCGAGCGCAAGTGCTTGTGCGTCCGGGCTCTTCAGCTTCTCGAGCACGACCAGTCCCGTTCTCCTCATCCCAGGCTTCTCACTCGTCAGGGCATCCTTGGCCACGGTGTGCCTGTAAAGGACGCAGTCAGAGATTGCAGCGCCCGAACCTTCGCGGACACCATTGTGCGCGGGCTTCGAGCCGTTAGAGCGCGTATGGAAGTGTGACGAAAGGCTGATCGATGGCGCTAGATGTTCAAGACCCGGAGGGGACCGCAAGCGGCCCCGGCAAAGGTACTGCTTGACATCAGACTACCTTCTCATGGAAGCCTGGAGCGCAGCGTTTCAGCGGACCGTCAGCGGACGGGGAGCAACCCGGCCCGTGCCCTCAGCTACCTGTCGGAATTTGCTTCGGAGAATTGAGGAGCGGGTGAAAGCGCAAGGTTAAGCGCCCCTGAGCATGGGGCCGGGTCGGTCCTCGAAAGTGCTGCGCTTGAGGCTCTTGTTCTTGCCGAACCGTCTGTGCGCGATCACTGGCGTCTACCCCTGCCTTAAGTTACTCCTGTCTTCTTTTTTCTTATCTTCTTTTTTTCTTTGCGCTTATCGGAATCGTTTGCTAAGATACGCCTGCTTTTTGCAGTAGTCAGTTTTCGTCTTGCCAGGACACTTGCTTTGCCGCTTTTTCCTCACGGCGACGGTGATTGGATTCGCAGTTACAGAGGTTGTCGGGGCCAGTAGTTGCGGACTTGAGCGGATCCGCTTTACTCGCAGTCTCGTTTGTTGAGATCTCTCCAGCCCGAAAATGGCGCTTTCCCTCACAGGTAATCCGGCTGTAACAGCCCATTCCCTGAAGTCCCGGGCTGAATCAGGAGCGAATCTATGTCGCCTGAGACTCAATCAACGGGCCGGCGCATACTGCCGGTGGCTTTGGTTCTTGCCTTGCTGGCGATCATCCCGGCGCTCTCCTCTGATATCCCGTCGACTCGTCCATCGAGGGCTGTCTTGGCGACGGCGAACTTCGACCTGGTTGGCCTGGCTGTCAGGGCCGAACCCGCTCATCAAGATGTGCCCCGGCACACCGCCACGGTGATTCACACGCGATTGGCCAGCCTCGGCGGGGAGGCGGGGGCCTCGGTCATCCCTGGACTTCCAGGAGATTACCGTGTACGTGGGGAACTGGTCGGTCCTTCACTGGAAGCTCCGCTTGAACTGAAGGCAGCGCTGGGATCCCCCCTTCATATTCCGCCTCTGGCCCTTGCCGGGGACCATCTCGTGATCAATCTCCGCGTCGTCGACGCCAGTCTGGCCGGTGAGCCTGCCGTTGCGGAAGTCATACCGGATACCTGCGCTTTGTCCGTCCTGGATCAGTTCCTGGTTTCCGAGGTCCAGGTACGGGAAATGACCTACGAGGAAATCGCGAGTTCCGGGCTCACCGGTAATCCCGATTCATATGCGTACTACAACTTCACACTCGCTCTGGGAACCGGCTCTTGGCGGCGCGACATTACGTTTCCCGTGGCCCTGCCTCACGTGCCCGATGATTTGCCGCTAGTAGGAGTACCTGAGCCGACCATTGGCACGCAGGTCCCCATACCGGATGTCATGCCACTTTGGCTGGAAGAGGACGGGACGGGCGGCACGGGATTGGACCTTGATCTCGGGAGTATCCGGATTCCCGGCCTGATTGTATTTCCAGGCAGGATCGCTTTGTTGAATCAGTTCTTCGAGGCGATCGTCATCGTCGCCAACGGTGCGCCGGAGAATTCCCCGCTGGTCGTTCACAGTCTGAAAGCACGTATCGAGTTACCTCAGGCGCCAGAGCCGCCTTTGCGCCTGGCTGGACTTCAAGCAGGAGATGAGGAACGGGAACTTCACGACCCGGGACCGGACGGCACGTACGGAACGGCGGACGACCAGGCGAGCCTGATGCCGGGCAGATCTGGTCAGGCTTCGTTCTTGATCGAAGGACTCAAGGAAGGTCTGCACACCGTTGGATTCAAGCTCCAGGGTGTTCTCGAAGGGTTGCCCTCCGGACCTGTGACTGTGCGGGGCCAGGCCTCTGGTGTCGTCCGCGTGCGCGACGCCGCGTTTGCGGTCGCCTTTACCCACCCTGATGTCGTCCGGGCAGGGCAGGAGTATGAGCTCGCCGTAACTTTGTTCAATTCCGGTTCACGGGATATCCTGGGCGCCGAGGCGGAACTGTCTCCGGATAGCATAATCGGCGCGGATTTCGCCGATCCCGATGCGGACGTACGGAGGGAATTCCCGACCACACTCGCTCCAGGTGAATCGGGAACCGTTACCTGGCGGCTAGTCGCCCGTGTCACTGGGGCGGTCACGGCTTCTTATATCACCGCACAAGGCGCTTCAGGCACAAGTTTGCGGCTCGTGACAGGGGTAGGGGACCGGAACGTGCCGCTCTCGCCGGATTCGCTGATTCTGCCGGAGCCAGTGCGCTATCTGCCGCCTTCCATAGTTCGAGCCTCAGAAGCGCTTCTGGGCCAAGCTTGGAGCATTGCCACCGCCCCCTCAGGAAGTCTGCCGGAAGGCGTGCGTCCGGTTTCCAGGAAGGCGGTCTCCGACCGGGCGGTCGAACTAGGGGCCGCCGGCCTGCGGGTGCGTTTTGGTGAACCCCTGGAGGTCTCGCTACTAACCCTGCTGCGTGACTGGCTGGACGAAAATGAGGAAACTGCCGATCCAGGCTTTTTGGACGCACTCTGCTTGGGCGAGGCCGGCTCCAAATGGCAGGAGCAAGTGGGAGAACAACTGGGGTCGGTCTTGGGCGCTCAGCCCTCAAACTTCCATCAAGCAATTGTCAAAGGTGAGATGGCCCGCTCGCGCTTCTTGTCCGTACTCGTCGGGCACGGAGAGACGGCGCCGTTTCTCAACGTCCAGTTGCTTGATCCGGAGGGAAACGCAGCGGGTCTTACCGGAGAAGGACGCATCGCGTCAGCCCTGAGAGCTGCACTCCTCCCCCTAAAGTCGGGGACTCATTCCCGAGGGATCTTCGTTCTGGCTTCCCGTCCCCTCCCCGGTTTCTGGACACTTGAGCTCTCGGCTCGACATTCGGGACCCCCAGTTGATATTTCCATCCTGCTTCCGATTGACGACGACCTTTATCGGTCCCTTTCTTTTACCAATCTGTCGCTCTCACCTGGGGCAACCTACCGGGTACGCTTTGACCCGTACTCCTCCTCGGGAGGTCAAGTGGAGCAGTGCGCCTACGGAGCCTGTTCACCGTTCGGCCCAACTGCGGCTGTCAAGCTGATCGACGAACCCGCTCCTGCACTTACGGCCGCCGTTCAGGTCGGTCCAGCTCTGCTCGAGTCTGGCGACCGGTTCGGCTGCGTCGCCGCCCTGCTCTTTACCCATCCCGTCTCGGTCAAGACAGCCGAAGATCCGGACCGTTACGTGATAGGTGGCGGTGAGCCGATCGAATCAAGTCCTGTAAAAGGCACGCGCGGTCCGATTCATGTTACCGGAGCGAAACTGAATTTCGGAAACCGCTTCGTCTTCCTGCGTCTTTCCGGTCCGATTGGACCCTTTATTCATCGTAATGTGCGCCTTGAAGGCGTGACCGATTCGCGTGGTCTGACTTTCGAGCCTCCCGTTCGCGAGGCCCCAATCGAGATCGCCGTCTCTCCCAACGGCATCCCGCCGGGGGCTTTTCTTGGCGGGCAGGTGTTAAATGCCGACGGCGTGCCTGTTCCAGGTGCCGAGGTCAACCTCTGGACGACCAACTGCGCCGGCTTCCCGGTTCGCGTGGCACGTATCGGTTCGAACGGCGACGGCCGTTACGCCTT
>DAOTAI010000455.1:0-4106 GCA_035593865.1 Acidobacteriota bacterium | reverse complement strand
ACATGACCGAAAACAACAATCCCGTTGAAGCGGGTCTGGACGACGCCATCAGCCTGGACAAGGGCTGCTATGTCGGCCAGGAGGTGATCTCCAAGGCCACTTACGTGGGAGGCGTCGGTCGACACCTGTGCCAGTTGCTGATAGAAACCGACACTCCCATTGAAAAGGGCGCCGAAGTGAGCACCGACGACGGACAGGTTATCGGGTTGATTACCAGCGCGGCCTTTTCTCCTTCATTTGATCAGACTGTAGCCCTTGGATACTTGAAGCGGGACAACGCACGAGAGGAAGCGAGGCATTGGGTGGCGGTGGCCGGAGACAGAACCGCGGCCAGGGTACTCCGACGAGCCGGCCGGCTGATGCGAGAGTCTTGAGTATTTGACGAACACGCTCTCCTGTCAGCAGGCAGGGCAGCGGGCCAAATGGCGTGTGCATGAATACCGGTCAAGCCCGGAGCCGGGAGCGGGCTGGGAGAGCACGGCGGTTGAGTGCTGCGTCGTTTAGCGGTGTATCGAAACCCCGTGCTCTCCTGGTCCGCGGTCGAAGGGGAGGCAAAGACGGTCCGAGCGGTTGAGGCGTGGCGCGGGGTTTCGATACAACTCGCCACAAAACGGCGAGTCACTCAACCGCCGCGCCTCGCCTCAACCTGCCGCTCGCAAGCTTGACCGTTGTGCTCACAAGTTTCAATCTCAGACAGCCTCAAGCCGTTATGTCTCGCCCCGCTTCTCAGCCAGCCTGAAATAGGTTCGAAAGACCTCTCCCGATTGGACGGACCACGCTTCGTAACCCTGCTTTTCGGCCAGGTCAATCAGGGGAGCCGGGAGAAACGGCGTAACCAGTTCGAAATATTGACCCGCAGAGAGCCGCCGTAAAGATTGGAGCACGGTGCTGATTGGATGTTCTCCTGCATCCAGGAGGGGTCGGGCATCGAGCGTCTGGACCACGTCGGCCTGTTGAAATCCCGGCGGCAGCTGGCTCGCGCCCGATTCGACCATGGATGTCTCGGTTTGGTCGCACCCCGCGGCTCGTCGCAGTTCGTTAATCATCTGGCCAAGAGGGGTCCCGCCGATGGAGGCCGCCTGTCGAAGGGTAGCGACTCGTGCAATGGTCCTCCTCAGGACAGGGTTGGACAGCCGCTCAAAAGCAGGCGCCATCCGGATAAGAACGGGCTCGAGAGCCGGATACGCCTCGAGGAGATCGGCGACGCGCGTATCAGGCGTGATATCAAGCATTTTCTTTGTGATCGCCATTTCCCGACTCCTTAGCGTACTGCAATAGTCTTTGTTCGCCCTCCAGGCGTCTTTTCTCGGTCAAATCCTCGGTGACCTCGAGCGTTCCGAGATATTCACCGGCCTCGTCTCGAAGCGCAATGTACTCAATATGGACAAATCGCCCTTTGAAGTTGATCCAGAAAGGAGCACGGCTCTGACGACCCGCACGGAAGTCATCAAGGATCTGTTGAACCAGGTGAACACTCTTGGGCGGATGGCATAGCTGGACCTTGCGCCCCAGCACGGCGCGGCTGCGCGCGAAAATCCGCTCGCGTCCATGAGAAAAGAACCGGACTCGATCATCCTTGTCGACGAAGGTCAGATCAAAAGGCAGTGCCTTCAACATAGCTTCGAGCTCTGAAACGGTAAAAGAACCTGTAGGGAGCGTGATTTTCTCGCCCTGAATCTTCGCTTCTGCCGCCTGCTCCGCCGCCTCCCATTTCTCTTCGGGATCATAAAGACAAAAGCCGATTTCGGGACTCTGGTGATAGATTGTCTGCCACTCCTCGTCCGTGAGAGTATCCAGGGCCATCGGGAAAAGGATCTGCTCTTCCTTGTAGATCATCTCGTCAATGGCTGCGGTCGCCGGCTTGAGCACGAGTTCAGCCAGGGTGCTGGCATCTCCCCTCGTGATCGGACCTGAAGCCAGGGAGTCGAGGGCGGCCTTCAACAACTCCCGCGCCTCGTCGTCTTTCCCCCACATTACGGTCGACGGGCCAGTGATGCCGTGCTTTTCGAGGAACGGGAAAAGGAGATGTTCTTTTCGGCTGTAGTGTTTCTCAACATCGGAGAGCGCGATGAAATGCTGGCGGATTTCAAAAAGCAATTCTTCGAGGCCTTCCTCAGCGACGCGGTCGATCTCGGGATACAGACTGTTGAGCGTGTTGACTTCATTTTGCAGTGCCTTGTTCTCTTGCTTGAAGGTGTGAACCGGGTGTCCCGGCGGCACTCTCCGGACGCCTTGAAGCGTGATTGTGCCCCGCAGCGCCTGGGAATGGATGTCACAAAACTTGAGAATTTCCTCCATGGGAAGGCCTTCACTGATCAGTTCCTGCTCGACTTCGACCACATCCTGATAAGGCACTTGACCGAGCATCCTGATCAGCTGCGCGCGAACCGCGGCCGGCGCGGTCCCCTTATGGAGCTGTAGCATCATCTGTTTAAGCAGGGCTTTGCGTTTGTCCAGATCTTGAAGTAACTCGCTCATATTCGCCAGCGTACCAGTGGAGCCGGGGCTCGTCTTTGACTTAAGTCACAGGGAGGGGACCGGCACTGCGCCACGGCTCGCGTATAATGGTGCGGATATGCGTATTCGGGGAATCATTTTTGACTTTAACGGAGTGATCGTAGACGACGAACCCCTTCACGCTGAAGCCGTGCTGAAGACCCTTAAGGAGGAGGGCATCGAGCTTTCCAGGGAAACGTATTACGACAAGTATCTGCCCTTTGACGACTATCACTGCATTCAAAAGATTCTGCAGGACCACGGCGAGCCTTGCGATGAAGCGCGAATCCGCGACTTGATGCGTCGCAAGGCACATCATTATGATCTCCGGATTCGGCAGAGTATTCCGGCCTTGACGGGCTCTATTGAATTCGTGCGCAGCCTCCCGCCGGAGTTGCCCGCAATTATCGCTTCGGGCGCCGCCAAGCGGGAGATCGAGTACATTCTGAAGGAGCTGGATCTGTGCGACCGCTTCGTCTCGGTGATTGCATCCGGAGACGTGACCAACAGTAAGCCCCACCCCGAGGCGTTCATCAAAGCCTTCGGAATTTTAAAGAATTCTGTGCCGGATCTAACCCACGACGAGGTCTTGGTGTTTGAAGACTCTTATCGGGGAGTCGAGGCGGCCGCCCAGGCGGGATTAAAGTGCGTCGGAATATGCACCTCCTATCCGCCCGAACGACTCAAGGCCGCGGATCTCGTGATCCAGTCCCTGGACGGCTGGACGATCGAACGCCTGGAAAACGCTATCCCCTGATTCGATCAGAGGGACGAGTCATGGTGTCGGTTCGAGCAGCCGGCTCTGCGACAGAACTTCCCCGGGCTTGAGTGGAATAACCTCCGTCTCGGTATCGCGCAAAAGATCGGCAAGTTCGGCCGGAGTGCCCGTCAATGCCGGGAAGGTCCCGTGATGCATAGGGATAACTTTCTTCGCATTCATGAGCCGACAAGCATAGGCGGCCTGGCGTGGATCCATTGTGAAGAGATCTCCAATCGGCAACAGAACTACATCGGGTTTAAATAGCTCGGCAATGATGCTCATATCCCCGAACACACAGGTGTCGCCGGCGTGATAAACGCGAAAGGCGTTGTCGAATTCGACCACAAATCCAGCGGCCTCGCCCCCATAAATGATCGAACCGTCTTCCTCGAGGATTCCGCAGCTGTGCCGGGCATCGACCATGGTGACCCGCACATCTCCGAGCTGCTGGGTACCCCCCTTGTTCATGGCGCTGATGTTTTGAGCGCCCTTGCCCTCAAGCCACTTGGCGATCTCGAAGATACAGCCGATTCGAGGCTTGTGCTTCTTTGCCAGGGCTACCGCGTCATAGATGTGGTCAAAATGCCCGTGGGAGATCAGCATCACGTCCAAACGGTCAAGTTTCTTATCGGCCTCCGGGCAGGCCGGGTTTCCGCTAACCCACGGATCGATCAGTACCTTGCTACCGCCGGGCGTCGTGAAGAGAAATGTGGAATGACCCAGGTACTTGATTTGAACGTCGCGGTTCGCCGCCATTTTCATCCTCCTGTATAAGAACTGTGATTCAAACAGCAATATAACCAAGCTGTGGATTCGAGTAAACTAACCCTTCCATGGATCGTATCTGCCT
>DAOTAI010000454.1:0-4127 GCA_035593865.1 Acidobacteriota bacterium | reverse complement strand
TTGATTAGGAAAAGTCTCGAGCTGATTTGACACTATTTGCCACCGTAGACAGAAATGATCTTCAGGCCCGTCAGGGCTCGGAGATCCGCCTCTAACCTGAAAGCTTCTTCGGAAGTAATGCGCTTCAAGGGACGGGCCGGATAGTCGACTCCGTCGTGACTGCCGCGCGTCTGTATGACCCACTTTTGGGGGTACGGCCGAGTCGGCGTGTTCAGCTGGACCTCGTCGGGCCGGATCCTTTTCAGCAATTCCGCAAACTGGGTCACCTCGTGAAGATTGACCCTCGTGAACATCATCTGGATCCCTAGAAATCCCTGGTAGTTCTCCCGGAAAGCACAGGCTGCCTTGACGATCCCTTCAAGCGTCACTCCCGGTACTGGGCGATTAATGCGTTTGAACGTCTCTTCCGTGGCCGCATCCAGTTTAATAAAAACCTTGTCGGCCCTCTTCAACTCGGCCTGTAGGGCAGGGAGATGAAGAAGCGTTCCATTGGTCAGTACAAGGACCGGCTTCCCGGTAAAGGACTTCAGCCCATCCACGATCTCACCCAGATTGGCGGCCAGAGTGGGTTCCCCACTCCCCGAGACAGTGATAACGTCCGCTTCGCGCCAACGGCTCTCGGCCAGGTCGCGCATGACCTTCTCGGTGGGCACAAAGATCTGACGTTCGTTGACCCGAACCTGTATGAAGCCAAGCTGGCAGTAGGTGCAATTAAATGAACAGACGGAGTTTACGCAGATCGGATCCACTCCGAGCGACATCCCGACGCGCCAACTGCGCACAGGTCCGTAGACGGATGAAACCGCAGTAGGTTCGAAGTTTACTGAATGCTTACTGATAGAACTTTGCGACACGTACAGGGTATTATAGCAATCCTTTGGACGTGGACGGGCTTCTCTACGAACGAACGGAGAGCCTTAGATGTTATCATTAGAAGAGCTTTATTAGAAGAAAGATACCCACAGCATGGACGATATTGGCCAAGCGCTCTCCCAGATCGTCATGGCCCCCTATATCTCCAAAGCCATGGCCCTGATCGGGAAAAGCCGTAAAGCCGGCAGCAACATGTTCCGCCATCAACTGGATACGATGGCGATACTCCTCGATTACAAGATAATCGACCCAATCCTTTTGAAAGCCGCTGTTATCCACGATCTGTTTGAGGAATGCCTGGGAATGCCGGGTGTCTCACGGGAGGAAATTCTGGCGGTCGACGCCGATGGCCCGGCAGTTTACGATCTGGTCATGGAAGTAACCTTGCGGGAAAGCAACGGCAAACGAGAACCAAAATCCGAATTCCTGAAGCGGATTATGGAGACAGGCAGCCCGCGAGCCAAGTTGCTAAAGCTTGCCGATCGTATCAGCAACTTGATTGCATTGGGGTTTGTCCACGACGATGATTTCGTTCGCGAGGTGTTGGCGGAGACCAGGGAGTTCATCCTTCCTTATGCCGAAAAGGTCAATCACAACATGTATCGGGAGATATGCGACCTGGTCGCCGATCGGGAGTACAAACTGATGATGCGCGCCGAAGCACACCGCGAGGCGAAATCGGCATAAAGCCTCCCTTAGTTGCTGCTGCCTGTCAGTCTTTCGTCCCTTACTTCCGGAGGCAGCGAGAACTGGACGTTCTCAGTCCGCGTGACAAGCGTTTCTATCTCGGCGCCCTGTCCTCTGAAATAATCCAGAACCTGGTCTACCAGGACTTCCGGCGCGGAGGCGCCAGAGGTCAATCCAACCGTCTCGACCTGCTGCAGCCACTCGGTGCGAATTGAATGAACATCGTTGATCAGGTACGAAACGGCGCCGGCTTTCTGCGCTTCCTCCACCAACCGGTTCGAGTTGCTGCTGTTCGCGGCGCCGACGACCAATATCAACTCGGCTTTTTCCGCCAGTTGCCGCACAGCCATTTGCCGGTTCTGGGTGGCATAGCAGATGTCTTCGGAAGGCGGTCCCTGTACGGCGGGGAATCTGGCGCGCAGCGCCTGGATTATCTCCCGGGTGTCTTCCAGGCTCAGGGTGGTCTGGGTTAGATAAGCCACCTTTTCCGGGTTGGGGACCTCGATTTCCTCTACCTCTTGGACGCTGCTTACCAGCAGTATATGATCGGGCGCCTCTCCCATCGTTCCGATGACTTCATCGTGCCCTTTGTGCCCAATCAGAATAATGGTGAAGCCGGCCCGGGCGTACCGGAGAGCCTCCATGTGCACCTTGGTCACAAGCGGGCAGGTCGCATCAATGACGTTTAGTTTCCTGGCGCGTGCTTCTTTCCAGACTTCGGGGGCTACCCCGTGCGCGCTGAAGACCACCGTCCGGCCTTCGGGAACTTCGTCGAGCGTCTCGACAAAAACCGCCCCCTTTTGGCGCAGCTCCTCCACGACGTAAGGGTTGTGAACGATTTCCTTGCGAACATAAACAGGTTTCGGGAAAGCGTCGAGTGCAAGATTGACTGTGTCAATCGCTCGAACCACACCCGCACAAAACCCCCTCGGGCTCGCCAGAATGACTTTCTTAACCATAAGGATTGAACCATGGTAGCACACCCGACGGGTGCGGGACCGATCCGGGGTTCATCCGCGTAATCCGTGCGATCCGTCCTATCCGCGGGTGATCAAGCCCACGGATAGGACGGATCGCACGGATAACGCGAATGAAACCTGAAAAGAACAAGCTCTGTTTACAAACTCAACCGAAACCTCTAGAGTATCCTTCACTAACATGCGCGTTGCTCTTTTCGTCACCTGTCTGATCGATCAACTGTACCCGCAGGTCGGACGGAGCGCCCTCAAGGTACTCAACAAGCTGGGAGTGACGGTCGATTTCGACCGACGGCAAACCTGCTGTGGCCAGCCGGCTTTTAATACCGGCTACGTGGATGAAGCCCGCCATGTTGCCCTCCATCTTCAGAGGCTCTACGCCGGGAACGATCTGCCAATCGTCGTGCCTTCCGGCTCATGCGCGGCCATGATCAAGGTTTTCACCCCGGGCCTTTTTGACGAGGGTTCACGAGAACGGGCAGCCGCCGAGGACATCGCCCGGAGAACCTATGAGTTCTCGGACTTCATCGTTTCAGTTCTTGGTTGCGAAAGAACAGGCGCCCGATTTCCCGAGATCGTAACCTATCACGATTCCTGCCACTTGCTTCGCGAACTTCACATATCGGAGCAGCCGCGACGACTCATTCGCCAGGTCGAAGGCATCGACTTCAGGGAAATGGAAAATTCCACGCGCTGTTGCGGCTTTGGCGGGACATTTGCGGTAAAGTTCCCTGAAGTATCGACGGCCATGGGCGAAGAAAAGATCCGATGGATCAGGGACAGCGGTGCACGATACGTGATCGGCAATGATGTCAGTTGCCTGATGCACCTGAGCGGGTTGCTCAGGAGGAAAGAGATCGCTGTCGGCACCATGCATTTGGCGGAATTACTGGCGCAATTCAATGATTGAAATCAAACCGCAGATACCCTCCGCTCTTGCCGATTCTCAACTGCAGAAAAACCTGCGGCATACCTTGACGAAGGTCTGTACGGCCCGCCTGAAAGTCATTGCGGAAGTCGACAACTGGCAGGATCTTCGAGAGCACGCCCGCCAGGTGAAGGCCCAGACCATGGCTCACTTGGGCCTGTACCTCCAGCAGTTCGAGAAGAACGTAGTGGCCCAGGGTGGCAGGGTGATCTGGGCGAACGACAGCCGCGAAGCACTGGACTTCATCCTGGAATTGGCGACCAGGAAGGGTATCCGTAAAGTCGTCAAAAGCAAGAGCATGCTAGGGGAAGAGATCCGTCTGAATGAGGAGCTTGAGCGCAACAATATCGAGCCCATCGAGACAGATCTTGGCGAATATATAGTTCAGTTAGGTCATGAGCCGCCTTCCCACATTGTCATGCCAGCCATGCACAAGTCCAAAGAGCAGATCGCGGCTCTCTTTGAGGATCGCCTGGGCATGGCGCCAACCGATGACTGCGAGGTCATTACGGCGACCGCCCGCCAGGTGCTGCGCCAGCATTTCCTCAGCGCCCGGATGGGCATCTCTGGCGTCAATTTCGGCATTGCAGAGACCGGGACAGTAGTCGTAGTTGAAAACGAGGGCAACGCTCGCCTTTCAGTCTCGGTGCCGGAGATCCATG